>JASEEW010000010.1 GCA_030019485.1 Thermoplasmatales archaeon
GCTTGAAGCATAAGAGCAACAACGCCTGCAACATGAGGACAAGACACAGATGTCCCACTTCTCTCCTTATATTCATCCTCCGTTTCAAACTTTGCACACATAATAAATAGGCCAGGTGCAACAACATCAGGCTTAAGTTCATCATAATGATCATCATCACCGTCATCAGTACGAGGGCCTTTGGTTGAGTCGGGCATAATCACATCATCACTTCTATTTACAGTACCATTATCCTTTACATTGCCTACAGTTATCACCTTATCTGCAGTTCCTGGACTCCTCATTCTCTCCCCCTCAGCAGTACCCTCATTGCCAGCACCAGTCACAAAAACAATACCTTCATCCACAGCTCTATTTGCCATTTGAGATAAAGGATCTTGCCCATCACTGAAGTCTATTCCCACGCTGGCAGATATTACATCAATACCCCAATACTCAGGGGGTTGATTTTCCCAATGTGTATCTTTATGAGCAATACACCACCCTATAGCCTCAATCACATCCTCCTCTGTAGGTTGAGAGGTAAAGGACCATTTTACCTTTAGATCAATAAGTTTAGCATCTGGTGCCACACCCATGTATTTTCCTTCACTTTCACCTGTTCCCATAGCTATACTTGCACAGGCAGTGCCATGCCCTAGATTGTCTTCTGGATTACATTCAGGGTTTGTAGGCCTTGCAAAATCTACACCTGCAATAAATTTTCCTTCAAGTGATTCATGGTTATCATCAACACCTGAGTCTATAACTGCTATAACAATTCCTTTCCCAGTGTAACCTAAATCCCACGCAGTTTGATTGCCATAACCTAATGGGGGTGGGTCTGAAGATCTTGCTTTAATTGCCCTTGTGCTTATATCTAAACACTTACCACCGGGTAAAGCAATAGATATGAGGAAGAAAGCAATGATGAAGATTGCTGTAATATTTTTTAAAGATTTCATGTTCTGACCTTTTATACATGTGATTTAGGATATAAATACATTTTATATAAAAAAGAAAGAAGAAAGAGGAGATATATATTTTGGTTTTAATTTTTCGTTTTTATCAGCAATGCTCAGAGCTGGCCTCGATGGTAATCAATGATATATGGACCTACGTGCCCTGTGATAGATACATCATTATAGAATGGTTGACCCTGTTGTAAATTTTCTACAGAACCCCACCAGAACACTCCTTCAATGTAAACGTATCCACCCATGCCATCTATTGTTATCCATATGTTGTTGCAACCATGGTTTTCATAGTAAAACCTGAACATCCCGAGACGGCCTTCAATCGTGATATCACACACATCCATTGTCATCAGAGGATTTATCTCCACATCTTCAGTACCACTCATTACTTCGTTGCCATGCTTAATCACGTATGTCATCTTGTCAAAGGTTCCATCGTTTCCTGTATCGATCAATCTGGTTATTATAACTGTTTTCGTTTCTACATTGATTGTGTTCACTCCCATCATCACACCTTGGTCTGAAGCATCTGCAACAACCTTTACTTTCTCATCTGGTTTTGCCTCTGCATTAATAGTTCCAAAAGCCATCGCTACCATTGCAAACACGGCCAATATCGCAAATATTTTTCCTTTCATTCCTTTATTCACCTTCCTCACCTGTTTCTGTCAACCGTATCCGTTTGCGATACGATGTCATCCTGATAATTTTACCAATAACGTATGGCATTACTATTATATAAATGTGTAGTGTTCACTTCTCCTTATTAGTATTTGATTAATTTACTCAATTGCTCTTTTTAGTTGTGTGCACTGCATATTATACTGGTGATATATTGGCTAAAGAATTTCTAAAATCGGATAGAATAAAACTTGGACTCATGAAACATTTAACAGACAAAAAATGGCACAGTTACTATGAGATTCAAGCAAATCTTGGGATGAATTACAATGCCCTCAAAAAACATTTGAATTTTCTAAAAACCCTTAATCTTGTAGAGTTGGCAATTGTCCCAGCAGAAGAGTCAAGTTCTGGGAAGGGGAGCTACAAAGTAAGAATCACAGAAAAAGGGATAGAGTGGATAAAACGCTTAAAAGTCTGAATACAGCTTAACTACAAATTCTTACTATTTATATCGAAGAGACGGACATGGTTATCTCGTCTATGTTTACAGACCGATTCATTAGCATCCGCCCCTTTTTTCCTAACAAACTTTAAATGATGTAGAGTAGATAACAATTTATGAACAAAAACCTGAAAGCAATTGGAACAGGACTTGGTGTTCTAGTGTTACTTAATCTTCTGATATTTATTCCATTCACAGGATGGTTCCTGGTATTCACGCTTGCACCGCTTCTATCAGGGTATTTCTCAGGGAGACAGGTAAAGAACTGGAGGAATGCCTTGTGTGTTGGTGTTATCTGGAGTGCAATCCAAATCATAATATTTATGACTGTTTTAAGCAGTGTTTTTACATTCCTCAGCATATCTTTGGGGGTTTCAGAGTTTTTCATCATCATTTTGATTTTTGTTTTCAACACTGGTTTTTGTGTGCTTGGAAACAGAAGCGCATAACTCCTGAATTATTACAGCAACAGCAAGACCTGTGAGAATGCCTGCAAGTCCTCCTGTTATTAACCTGACCATGTTTATGCTTTCCCAGAAACCAAACAACTGCCCTATGCCGTCAACACCAATTGGCCCTAAACCAATAACTATCCACTGCCATTTGAAATCAACATACCTGAAAATGGCAATGCCTGCTCCTATCACAAGCCCAAGAAATATTCCTATGCATCTTGAACAGTAAGGCATCTGGTTGCCGTTAAGGAAAAAACTTCTTGATGCCTTTTGATGGCAGAAACTGTCACCAGTTGAGTAAACAAATCCTGCAACAGGATTCATGGTGTTTGTTTGATTTTGAAACTCCACAACCCCAACTTTTCCTTTTTCATCAAAGTTCACACTGTTGGGAGGAAGTGTGTACGGAATGGTTAACATCAGGAGGAACCATGTCAGGCAGATGATAAAAAACAAGAGTTTTGATTTACTAAACTCAGCAACATGGAATTTTCTCGTGAAACCCTTACCGAAGAACCTTCGGTTGCTGAGTTTACTCATCTGAACTCATTCCTTGATAGGACTATAAGTATTAATGCGATTATACTCAGTATTGAGCCTATAAGAAAACCAAGCGCTGGTATGCCCATTATTGCTCCTATGACCGCTATTCCAAAATGTCTTCTTTTTAATGCAAATATCCCTCCAAGTAATGTGAAAAATGAGAGAATAAATATAACAATGGAACAGACGTAAAGAACATTATTCACCTCTGACATAATATCCTGCTCATGACTGCCTGGTTTTAACGTGAAGTCCACCTTATTGGTTCCCTCATAAACAAATGTTTTGATTGTCAGACTATTATTATCCTTTTCTGCTTTTATTCTCTGAACGCCGGCAGGAACATTTTCTATCCTGTATGAGCCGTCTGATGACGTATTGGATGATAAACCAAGACCAAGCACAGTCACAGTCGCATTCCCCATCCCGTTGCCATTCTCATCCGTGACAGTACCATAAACTGTAACAGTTTGTCCTGTTGAAATTTCATCAACCATCCCTGGGACAAAACCGATGAAGCCACCCATCATAAATCCTAAAATGGATGCAGTAATAAGAAGAACACCTGCAATGGCTGGCCTGTTTGACCTTTTTTTTTCTGCAGGTAATGGTGGTATTGTCCCTGTCTGGAACTGGTACATGCATCTTGGACAGGTTGTCACATCCTCTATAGAAGTAAAGGAATATCCGCATTTCGGGCATTTCACGTCCATGTGGATAAGGATGGGGATAAATGGATTTAAACCTTTTTATGTACTGATGGATTCATATAAACATTATCAGGATTATCATCAGAAGATTCAGCATCCAGTGACCAATCATAAAACCAAAAACATTTTTTGTTTTTGAATAAACAAAACCTGTGATTATCCCGGAAAATGCTATAAAAAGTAATGAGCCTGCGCATCCCATCAGCTCCTTTAACCAGAACAACTCGTATACATGTCCGACCATCCATGCTATTATCTGGGCATACATTCCAATCATTTCACCAAATCTTTCTGCAATCTCCAGCTGGATTACTCTTTTAGAAAAAAAATCAACAGGCATAATATTCATAATAATGAGAATGTTAAAGGTAATAAAATCCAATCCACTCACCTTGAAAACATCAAAAAAGTCTGGATTAAAAAAATAGTAGGGTAGTATCCATAACAACAGAAGAAGATAAACAGCAATTCCGTAAACAAAACCCTTATTAATTTTACCCAATCTTAATGGTTTTTTCATTAACACCAGAACCATTACTGGCATCATCATGAATGAAATAAAAACAGAGCTTTGATGATGATAAACATAATTTTTCAGGATAAATTCTAACGCAAAAAATATTGCTGTGGAGATAATGCATATCAAAGACAGGTTTTTCAGAATTTTTTTCTGCTCAGGATTCATCCTCATTCCGTCCTTCTATGAAACACTTCCATTGATATGAGCAGAGGTATGAAAAACCATAAAAACAGTGAAAGAAAGGGTGCCCAGTATGGTATTCCCTCAGGCAGAATGTCTTTTCCTCCTGCAAGCATTCCGAGGCTCATGTCATAGGCACCTATCGGTGAGAACAAATCAATCCTGCTCCTGAGCAGATTATACTCAGTTATATTACCAAGCGACGGGTCTATGTTAATTCCCAGAACATATGCTGTACTCAATGGTATCAATGCCCAGAACATTGTGAACAAAAACCAGACACCTATCCCTGACAGGATTGCTGTTCCCAGGGTTTTTGAAATTGTTGAGAAAATCTGCTGTATCGAAATGAATATTCCAAAAAATATTACTGTAAAAACAATAAAACCAAACATCATCTTTTTTGACGGCATTCCTGCCACATTTGAAACAGATAACACCGCACATACCAGCATGATTATTCCTGGCAGGCTCAGCGCGCCCCACAGCCCAAGAAACTTTCCAAGCAGAATCCCCCTTTTGGATAACGGCCTGCACAGCAGAAGGTCAAGTGAGTTCTGAAGTTTTTCCTTTACAATACTGTCAAATGAAATAGCGACAGCTGCTATTGAGCCTACAAATGCAACGAATGAGGCAGATATGAACAAAACTGCATCTGGTCCCATGCTCAGTGCTTCTGCCACTTCGGGATTTGGAATCATCTCCGGTCTTGTGGAAAGCACTGCCAGACCGTAAGCGCTCCCAATTACTGCAAGCGCGAATAATATTAGAAGTATGAGCATCCTTACACTTTTCAGGTTTGAGAAAAACTCTCTCTTTGCTATCGCAAAAACACCCCTATGATTCATTTTGCTCACCTGTGAGTTTCAGGAATATTTCCTCCAGACTGGGTTCTGTTACCCTTATTGAGCCGACCTTTACCCCGCTTCTAACCAGAGTTTCATTAACTGCAGGGGATATATTCCTGCTACAAACAACATTAATTCCTGTCCCGGTTTTTTCTACCCTCAGAACATCGGACATCTTTCTAACAACGTCCAGCACATTATCGGTTATTCCCTCTGCATCAATAAAAACGTTTATTTGTGTTTTCATCCCTATTTTTTTGCTGAGATTTTCAATGGAATCAACCGCAATTATTTTTCCCTTGCTGAGGATGCAAACCCTTTTACACATCTGCTCAACCTCTGACAAAATATGGGATGACAGAAACACTGTAACACCCTTATTGTTCAGGTCTTTAACCATTTTTCTAAACAAACTTATTCCCTTTGGGTCCAAGCCTGTTGAAGGCTCATCCAGAATCAAAATTTCAGGGTCGTTAATCAATGATGCTGCAAGCGCAAGCCTTTTTTTCATACCGTGCGAATACGTTTTCACTTTACCGCCCATGAAATCCTTCAACCCCACTGTTTCCAGCAGTTCCCTTGCTTTTCTTTTTCTCTCTACCTTCTGGATGCCGTAAAACTCAGCATAAAAACACAGCAAGTCTATTCCTTTCATCTCATCATAAAAACCAGGCGTCTCAGGTATTAATCCAATGTGTTTCTTTGCTTTCACATTATCCAGAATCGTATCATACCCACACACCTTCACATTGCCCCTGGTTGGTCTTGATATGCCTGAAATCATTCTGATTGTTGTTGTCTTACCAGCACCATTAGGACCAAGGAAACCAAAAACCTCGCCTTTCTCAACCCTGAAACTGATGCTGTCAACAGCAGTAAAACTTTTCCTGAAACCTTTGAAAACCTTTGTTAGATTCTGCGCCTCTATCACACACACAATAAGGTGTTTGCGTGTTAAAAATGTTTTCTCACAACCGAAAGGATAATCTGTGAATATTTATATTCTTTATTAAGCTCCCGTAGTGTAGTCCGGACAATCATCGAGGCCTCTCGAGCCTCAGACCCGGGTTCAAATGGTAGTAGTTAGGGATTAGGAAATAGGGGTTAGGGATTATTTCCCCAGCCCCTGACTCCTAACTACTAACTACTATTCTGAAAGTCCCGGCGGGAGCATTTATTCTATTTCCAATGTTTTCAACCCTGTTTTCTTATCTTCTTCTCTTCTTAGTTTTATTTTATTTAACTTTAATATCGTGATTTCATTCACAACACTTACTATTCCTTTGAACAGATGACCGCCGTAAACATTCTGATGCTCATCTGCTAATGCGCAGTGTATGTGAAAAGTTCCTGCTATGCTTCCCTGCATTGAAACAAGCTCCATCGGCTTCTTAAATGTTTTTCTGACATATTTTTTTCCATCAAAATATCCTAACTCAAAATTTTTTAACTGCCCTATCCCTGATAATACCATCCCTGATGAGATATTACATGATTTAACAATTTTTTCCATTGATTCAAAAAAATCCTCACCATCATCCAGTTTTACAACAACAATGTTTGATTCTATTTTGAGTTTCATAAAAGTGAAATAGTGTTTCACATCATTAGTTTTTCGAAACAGGCAATTTTTTCAATAAAAAATAGTCAAAAAAGTGCACCAAAAGCCTTTTATAATAGTCAAAAAACTGCTCCAAACTTTATATATACTGGGGGCAACATAATAGATAAATGGTGAAATGATGAAAGACAATAATGGAATGGAGGGCATAAGTAAAGTATTAGTGGTAGTGCTAATGGGGATAGTGATAGGAAGTGGTTTTGCAGTAGTGATCCCAGAGAACAGTCAGGTTGATGCAACTGGCAAAAAAGTTTCTCCAATTCAGGAGCTAAATTTATCTGTTCTAACTGCCCCATTGATATGGGATAATAAAGTAATAGTTGGCTGTGATGATGGTAGGGTGTATATGTTAAATCTTGACTTAAATCAGACAATATGGACTTCTCCAGTATTGAATGGAACCATGTCAAAATATCTTACCGCAGATGCTACAGGAGTATATGCTACAACATGTACTCATGAGACCCCATATCCTGTTGAAGGAATCGTTTATAAACTGAGTCTCTCTACCGGCGAGATACTTTGGAACTATAGTACTGGCTCCGGTAAAATTGGTGGTACAAGTGAGAATTTAGTATTTGTAGGTTATACAGGTTATAGTGTGGATGATGGCTATATTATAGCTTTAAACAAATTAGATGGAACTGAAGCTTGGGGACCTGTACACATTACCGATTGTGCTACTACACTACCTGCACTTGATAGCGGCAAAATATATATTTCTGGCAGTGCACAAACAGGTGTAAAATTTAAAGCATTTTATTATGATGGTGCAGAGGCTTGGAGTAAATATTTAGGGGATGCAGACCATGGAGGATATCTAGTAGTTGATGAAAATGAGGTGTTTACATTATTTGCTTCACCGGATTCATCACCAGATTATTATCTAAGAATATATAATTCTTCATCGGGAAACGTAAAAGCAACGTATGATATACTGGAGAGAGAGCCTTATTATTGCGATTTCGCGGTTGCTCCTACCAAAGTAATTATTACAAACAAAAATGGGGTCTTTGCTTATGAAAGAACAAATTTCGGTTTATTATGGAGTTTGGGCAACTCTTCATTGGGTAGTGAACCCATAAGAGAACAACCAGTTGTAACGAAAGATACTGTTATTGTTGGAACAAAAAACAACAGGATAAATTTCATTAACTTAACAAACGGGATTGTCTATAAGGTGGAAGATGTGGGTGCAGAAATAACTTCCCCATTAAGCCTTTTATGTGGTTCTTCTGGATGCGTTTATGTTGGGACTAGTAATGGTATCAAATCAGTATCATTCCCGACCTTTGGCAACGCAACAACATGGGTGTCTTATGGAGGAGATTTCAGGCACACTGGGTATGTTGATTGTTCAGCAGTAGAACAAGCACTGCCTGATTTAACCTTAACATCTGATGACATCTCATTCTCAAACAGCAACCCGAATGTGGATGAAACAATAATGATTAATGCGACAATACATAATGTTGGTGGAAACATAAATCAGACATATCCAAGCTGGGAAGTAAAAACAGAAATGAATGTTCTGCCAGATGACCCATCAGAAGGATGGACTTTGACTCAAAATGGTGGCACTTCAACTATTTTTTCTGAGGGTGGAAATAATTTCCTAAAAATACAAACACCTGCTACTTCCCCTACTGGCACTTTGAGATATTATATCAGGAATTGGACACCTGATTTTTCTACTGGTGCGACTGGTGAAGTGAGGATGAGAACTTATGGGACTAATACAGGTTATGCTTATTTTCATCTGGTTTCCTCTGATAAAAGGGCTTGCCTCTTCATTTTTCCCACCTACATTGAAGTAACTGAAAATGAATATAGAATATCATTAGATACTACAGTTTATCACACTTATAGGCTGACCATTAAGGGAACTACTTTCAAACTCTTTATTGATAATTTGTTTTATGGTGAATTTCAAATGGATGAACCATACATGAACTTCAATACTGTTCTTTTTGGAAACCCTGAAGATGTACCTGTAAATCTTCAAGCAACTTCTGATTGGGATTATGTTTATTACACTACTAAAGGAGCATTTCCGCCTGAAGTGGCTGTTAACTTCTACGATGGCAACCCATCAGCAGATGGTGTTTTGATAGGAACGGATACAATATCATCCATACTCACAGGCGGCAGTGGTACCGCATCCATCAACTGGACACCAACAACCACTGGAACGCATCCAATTTACGTTGTTGTTGACCCTGATAATTTAATTGCTGAATCAGATGAAATGAATAACGAGGCATATAAGAGTGTTTATGTAAGTGGTACCGGTCTGCCTGATTTAACTTTTACGTCCGATGATATTACATTCTCAAATTCAAATCCTGTTGTGAATGAAACGATTGCAATAAATGCGACAATACATAATACTGGGAATGGTACTGCCAATAATGTCACCGTTGCATTTTATGATGGTGTTCCTTACGAGGTAGCGTTTGACTCCTCAGATGCCATCATCTTTTCGTTTGGTGTGTATAATGGAAAACTATACTCTGGCAGTTATGGCGATCCCTACTCGGATCAACCAGGTTTGGGAATAATTTACGTTTATAATGGAACAAACTGGGACACAGCTTATGATACACCTGAAGATTGCGTGAAGTGTTTTTCAGTCTACAAAGATAAATTGTATGTAGGCACCCAAAACTGCCGAGAAAATGCACAAGTATATGTTTATGATGGAAATACATGGAGTGAGATCTGGTCCACAACTGACCATGAAACTTGGGATTTCGCAGTATATAATGATAAATTATATCTTGGCACCGGTTATCCTACGGGTAGGGTCATGGTTTATGATGGCAGTAGTTGGAACACATCTTTTGATTCACCTGCCTATCACCTTCAATCTTTAGAAGTATATAAAGACAGATTATATGCTGGTTGTAGTGGCGGTGGGAGGGGTGCAATCTACGAGTTTGATGGTAATTATTGGAATTTAAGCTATGATCCGCCGGAAGACGGCTTTCCAGACATTGTGGAGTATAACGATAAACTGTATGCATGCACATGGGATGGAAACATCTATGTTTTTGACGGTCTTAATTGGAATGTGGCTTACAGTCCTCCAAAAGGTGTTTACCGTTTAAGTGTATATAAAGACAGACTTTATGCCGGCGGAGAAGCAGGAATTATATATGTCTTTGATGGAAATAATTGGGCTACAGCTTTAGATTTGCCAGAAGAATGTGTTTATTCACTAAAGGCGTATGATAACAAATTATATATTGGCACAGGCGACAGCGGGAGGATGTATGTTTACCCTGGCGGCACACTAATAGGCACAGATGTAATATCACTCGTACAAGCAGGTGAGAATGCAATCGCATCCATCGATTGGACTCCAACAACCACGGGAAATCATACAATCTATGTTGTTGTTGACCCAGATAATTTAATTACAGAATCGGATGAGACGAACAATGAGGCATGGAAAGATATAACTGTAAACGGTGCAAGTCTGCCTGATTTAACCTTAACTTCTGAAGATATCTCATTCTCAAACAGCAACCCAAATGTGGATGAAACAATTACAATAAATGCGACTGTGCATAATGCTGGTGAGAATATAAATCAAACATTTTCTGATGGTTTTGAGGATGATATTATTGGGGCAAACCCATCAAAATGGGAGGTAGTGCCTGGGTCTAGTGGCGATGCTATCATAGTAGACAATCCAATTCATACTGGGAACCGTTCATGTTCAATTAATGATGATATTTTAATATGCAAAGAAATGAACGGAAATATCACAGGTTTCACAGTATGGATAAGAGCAAATCAAACAGATGAACTTTCTGAGGTGAGAACAGGGCATCATGTAGGTGGTAGTTCTGGTGTAAGAATTCGTTTCGGAACTGATGGAAATATCGGGTACTTTAATGGTACAACGCTATATACTATTTCTACATATTCAACTGACACTTGGTATAAAATTTTGGTCATACAAAATGTAGAAGAAAAAATGTATAGTCTCTGGATAAATGATACATTGATAGCCACCAATATTGCTTTCTTTAACAGTAGTGCGAATACTTACAACTTTTTCACCTGCGACGCAGGCATTTGGGAAAACCATGTACCCTACGGAATATATGGGACATTTTATGTTGATGACATTTTAGTGAGTTATCAACCAGAAAGTGTCATAGTTAATTTCTATGATGGCGATCCAACAGTAAGCGGGACTCTAATAGGCATATCAATATTACCACCAATCCCAGCAAGTAATAGCGAAGTCGCATCCATCAACTGGACACCTACAACTGCAGGCAATCATACGATTTATGTTGTTATCGACCCAAATAATCTAATTGCAGAATCAGATGAGACGAATAATGAAGCGTATAAGAGTGTACATGTCTCAGGGGTAGATGATATACCACCAGCTTCATGTGTCAATCAAATCTCGCCTTATTGGCAGATATCAATGTCATTTACCATCACTGCCACAGCGTCAGATAACGAAGGGGTATATTGGGTTGAACTGTTCTACAGGTATTCTGTAGACAATGTTTCCTGGGGCAACTGGGTATTGTTTGGAAAGGACTACGCAACTCCTTGGGGATGGTCATTTAATGCAACAGAGGGAGATGGATACTATCAATTCTATTCTATTGCAACAGATTACGCAGGCAATGTTGAGGATGCCCCATTAGTTGCTGATGCTATTTGTGGTGTGAATACATCAGTGAACCAGCCCCCAATCGTAAACATCACCTACCCAGAAGATGGGCAGAGTGTGAATGGGACGGTGACGATTAGTGGGAGTGCGAGTGATCCGGATTTTACAAGTACTGGATGGGTTGACTATATCCTTATTGGGGATGCATACGATCCTCCTGGAGATTATTCTGGGGTTCCTAATCAAACTGTGAATGTGAATTATACAATTCTTGGTTATGCATTAGCTTATAATATCACAGCGGGCTATCTTGGATTGGTTTCTGTGAGTTGGTCTGTGATAAATAGTGGGACCTCTGCTAGTACATCTCCGATTATAGGTGTATCTTCTACTTTTGATGCTGGTTTGAGTAATGGCACCGCTATTTGGGTGGCGGATGCTGGTGATGGTCATACTGATACTGTTGTATTTACAATCGTATCAATGTCTAATACTACCGTACCAAACAACAGTGAAAGTACTCATAAGAATAGGAATTCAGGCACTACTGTTCAAAAGGTCGAAGTAAAAATTGATGACGGAGAATGGCAGCTTGCATCTGGCACAACCTCTTGGTCTTTTGATTGGGACACAACAACCATGGATAATGGTTGGCATACGATTTATGCAAGAGCATTTGATGGGATTGATTATTCGGATGTTGTTTCTGTTAGTGTTTATGTGGATAATCCGACAGTGAATCAACTTCCGATTGTGAATATAACCTATCCAACAGGGGGGCAGACAGTTAATGAAGCAGTAACGATTACTGGTACTGCATCTGATCCTGATGAGATTAAAAAGATTGCTGAGCCTGATGGTACAACTGTTCAAAAAGTCGAAATAAAAATCGATGATGGAGAATGGCAGCTCGCATCTGGCACAACCTCATGGTCATTTGAATGGAACACAACAACTGTTTCTAATGGCTGGCACACAATTTACGCAAGAGCTTATGATGGAGTTAATTATTCAAATGTTGTTTCTGTGAGTGTTTATGTAGATAATCCAATACTGAAAGCAGTTATCTCCTCACCAAAAGAAAATGATGTATTCTTCACAACAGACAGCATCTATTTTGATGGTGCGAACAGCACAAGCATAATCAATCCTCCTCCAGCATATAACTGGACATCAAACATATCTGGTTTCATTGGAAACACATCACAGTTTTATGCAAGCCTCCCTGCTGGTTCTCATCTGATTACTCTATGGGTGAGTGTAGGTAATTGCACAGATTATGCAACAGTGAACATTACTGTAATTGCACCAAACCAGCCCCCCACCGCATTTATTGATTCCATCTCACCAAACCCTGCAATATTTGGGCAGGGTGTAACATTCACAGGGCATGGAACAGATACAGACGGCGATGTTGTGGCGTATAACTGGCGTTCAAGCATAGATGGAGTGTTAAGTACATCTGTATCATTCAGCATCTCTACATTGTCATTGGGTGAGCACACAATCTATTTCAAGGTAATGGATGATGATGGAGAATGGTCAGATGAGGCGACAGAGACTTTGGTGATAAATTTGAATGTTCCACCAACAGTGAACATTACATACCCAGAGGATAATCAAACAGTGAACGGTGTAGTAACACTTGTTGGTACTGCCTCTGATTCCGATGGCACAGTGCAAAAAGTAGAAGTAAAAATAGATGATGATAGCTGGCAGACAGCAGATGGAAACAATAATTGGATTTTCATTTGGAACACAACACTTGTTTCAGATGGAATGCATACAGTTTATGCAAGAAGCTTTGATGGTTTCGATTACTCAGAAACAAAATCTGTTCAGGTTAACGTACTTAATGTTGTTAATCAGCCACCAGTCGCAGAATTCACAGTTTATCAGGGAATAGATGTCGCAAACGGTGATGAAATCAATATCACGCTCAGGGTTTCTGGTGAAAAATACAGATGGGTGAACCTGAGCGTTTATGCTGATGAGGATAGGGTTGGTTTTGTGTCTGTTGAGCGTGTACCTGGTGATCCAAAGGAGCAGGAAAACACAACCTCAATTCTGATAGATGCCAGCAAACTCTACACTATCATCATTAATTGTACTGCGGATAAGAAGGGGGGCAACCCTGTATGGCTGGACATTGACTACAGAGGAATTACCTATGAGGAGCATATGGTTTTCCATGAAACATCAACCGAGGAGTTTAATCTAACCACAATACTGGATATCATGATAAGGAGTGCCAGGATGCTCAGGTTTGATGCTTCAGGCAGTTATGACCCTGATGGTTCTGTTGTAAATTACACGTTTGATTTTGGTGACAGCTGCTTGGGTTATGAGAAGGTTATGGTTCATACATATGATGATTATGGAACATATACTGTGAGCCTAACAGTCATGGATGGTTCAGGGGATACAGATGTGGTCTTTGAGGATGTTGATATTCTGGATGTTACTGGTTATTATGCTGGGTATAAAGGGATGCTGGGTGTTGAGCTGGACTGTCCTGCTGATTTGCTTATCACTGACAGTTATAATATGTTTATTGGTTACAATGCTGTGAATATGAGTTTTGAGAACTGGATTCCTAATGCTTCAATGATTTTGTTTGGTGATATAGAAATTTATTTTATTCCAAAAGATGGTGATTATGCTTACAGGGTTTCAGGTAATGGTGAAGGAAAATATGTTTTTAGTGTTTTCAGCCCTGGTGAGTACAGTCCAGGAGAATTTGGTCCGGGTGAGTTTAGTCCTGGTGAGTTTGCTGGTAAGATTTATTCTGTTGTTTCTATGGTGAGTAGCAGTACTGTTGATAATCTGCTGGTTGAGGATGGTGTTGTTAGTGTTAATTCTTCTGATGATAAGTGTTATTCATTGTATATCAAATATGGTTCAGAGTTGTTTAGTTTGGAGGATGTGCATATCACTGGTGGTTTGGTTCATAATTATACTGTGGTTGATTGGTCTGTGTTGTCAAGTACTGAAACATCATCTGTTAGGTTGGAGGTGTTTAATGGTAGTGTTTTGGAGGCTGTTCAGGAGCTTTGTTCTGGTTTGTTTGGTTATAGTTTGTTGAAGCCTGATCTGGTTGTAGTGAATGTTGCTATTGTTGGTTCTTTACGTGAGGGTGAGGTTGTTTCTTTTTCTGTTGAGGTTTGGAATAAGGCAAAAGTCACACCTGCGTCTTTGGCTGTGGCTAGGGATGTTTATGTTGAGTTATGGGTTGATGGTGAGTATGTTGGCAGCAGTTCTGAGATTTCATTGATTTATTCTGATTCTACTAAGTATGCGGTTGTTCAGTGGAGGGTTAAGTCTGGCAGTCATGTGCTCAGGTTTGTTGTTTGTGCTGAGGATGATATAAACCCTGGTAATAATGAGTATGTTATGAGTGTGGATGTGGAAAGGGAAAAGCCATTGATTGTTATATCACCTGAAATAGCAGCAGTTGCAGCAGGTGTGGGTGTTGGTGCGGGACTTGTTCTGTTTGCCCTCATAGGCACGGAAATTGGGAAATACAAACTGTTCACAGTACTTGCACCGCTATATATGAAGACAAGGAAGGATGATCTGCTAAGCCAGTACACCAGGGGAAGGGTTCATGGTTTCATTGAGGCAAACCCTGGGGCGCATTACTCCCTTATCAAGAGAACACTTGATCTGCATAACGGCACACTTGCATACCATCTTGATGTCCTGGAAAAAAATGGTCTGGTAATGAGGAAAAAGGACGGCTTCAAGGAAAGATTTTTCCCTGCCAACAAGAAGCTCAGAGAAATAGATTATTTATCAAAATCTGAGGAGGCAGTCATTGATGAAATCAGGGCAGAACCAGGAATCACTCAAAAAATGCTTGCCTACAGGCTCAGGATAAGTCAGCCCCTTACAAGTTACTATGCCACAAAAATGGTGGAGATGGGGATTATCACAGCAGTAAAGGATGGGAAGGAGATAAAATACTACTTAAAAGAAGAAAAATCCGATGAACCGCAACCATAACCATCAGATGCTTCACAATTTTTATATACCCAGAACATATTTGTTTATGCATGAAAAAATTGGTTGCACTCATTCTCATACTGGCTGTTTTACTCATTGTGCTGTCTTACATATTCTCCCCTTCCCTGAAACCATCGCAGCATGTTAAGGAAGGAAAAGGTGGGGATATTCCAATGGTTGATTCTGATGATGACGGCCTGCCTGATATAAAGGAAAACTATGATTACGGTACTGATTACAACAATCCTGATACTGACGGTGATGGGGTGCCTGATAACTGGGAAGCAGAGCATATGAGGAGGTGGAGCAATGTTTCCCAGAAATATGAGCCTGCAGACCCTAATGTTGATGATGCCACTGATGACTGTGACAGTGATGGTCTTGGAAATTTTGATGAATGGAGGCATGGTACAGATCCTGGTAATAATGACACTGATTTTGATGGTATGCCTGACGGATGGGAGGTAAAATACAGTTTAAACCCTCTTAACCCTGATGATGCTTATGATGATTATGATAATGATAATTTAACAAATATTCAGGAGTACCAGCACGACACAAACCCAAATAAAAATGATTCTGACAATGACGGTTTAAATGATTATGATGAAATTTTCATTCATAGGACAGAGCCGAATAATCCTGATTCTGATTTTGATGGTATGCCTGACGGCTGGGAAGTGAAAAATGGTTTAAATCCCCTGATAGATGATGCCTGCAACGATGACGATGATGACAGTTTAACCAATTTGGAGGAGTACATGCATGACACAGACCCTGGTAATCCTGATACTGATTTTGATGGTATGCCTGACGGCTGGGAGGTAAAATATGATTTAAATCCTTTGAAGGACGATGCTTTTAATGATGATGACAATGATAATTTAACAAATATTGAAGAATACATGAATAGCACATTTCCGGATAATCCTGATTCTGATAATGACGGCCTCAGTGATGGGGATGAGGTACTTGTTTATCATACCATTCCGTTAAACCCTGATTCTGATAATGATGGTCTTTGGGATGGTTACAATATCACAGTAGAGGCTGTTTTTCATATTGGTGAGCGGTCCATTGGAACAGATGCAAACAGCCCTGACACTGATGAGGATGGGTTGAATGATTATGATGAGTTTGTTTTATATAAAACAAATCCAAATAAGCCTGATTCTGATGATGATGGATTAGAGGATGGTGAGGAAATCTTCTTAACACAATTTTTCCCGGAACTAATGGATATGTACCCAAATATCAAAAGCACAGATCATACTGATCCACTCAACCCTGATACTGATGATGACGCTCTTCTGGATGGTGAGGAGGTTAAAAAATTCATAAACAGATATGACGGTACAATTATTGTGTGGTTTACAAACCCGCTCAACCCTGATTCTGATGGGGATAAAATCCCTGATGGATGGGAAGCAAAATATGCCAAATATAGAATTGATGGTTTTTATAACATTGACCCAAGAAATTTTGATGCAAACAATGATTCAGATAATGATGAGCTGACAAATATTCAGGAGTACAACATTGGAACAGACCCAAATAACCCTGATTCTGATTTTGATGGTATGCCTGATGGGTGGGAGGTTTTTCATCAGATATTTAACACCACAACAGGAAAATGGACAATGAATCCAATAGAATATGATGCAGATAATGATATAGACAGCGATAATCTGACAAACCTGCAGGAATATTTGTACAGCATTCCAGAATCATGGAATGTTTCTCTAAACGGTGTCTGGTGGAACGGAACAAACCCGAACAACTGTGATACTGATTTTGATGGTATGCCTGACGGATGGGAATTGAAATACGATTTAAGTCCTCTTAATCCTGACGATGCAACTGAAGACCCTGACAGCGACACATACGTATTTCCAAATGGCGCATTCATAAGATGGGCAAACCTTGATGAGTACAGATACAGCATTACAGAGGAATGGGGCAATGAAACAATATGGGTTGGTGGCAAAACAATTAACAGACTAAAAAATGGTGTGTGGTGGAATGGAACAAATCCTTTGAAGAATGACACTGACAATGGCAGCTGTCCTGATGGATGGGAAGTCTATTACAATTTTGATCCAACAAATTCAGGGGATGATGTTTTTGATTCTGATTTTGATGAACTGAATAATTATGATGAGTTTGTTTCAGGCACAAGCCCGAGAAATCCTGATACTGATAATGACAGACTTCTTGATGGCTTCAACGTTACCGTTTTTTATGATGATGAGAACTGGAGTGTTTATCAGGACTGGATAGAAAACAGAGGCATTGTTCATGTTATCAATGGCAGCATCTACACATTCATAGGTGAACAAAGTGTAGGAACAAAACCGTTAAACAATGATACTGATGGGGACGGCATGAACGATGGTGATGAGGTTGAAAACGGTTTAGACCCGAACAACCCTGATGTAAACGATGACAATGACAATGATGGCTTAACAAATCAGGAGGAAATTCAGAACGGTACAAACCCAAACAATCCTGATTCTGATTTTGATGGTCTTCTGGATGGATGGAATGTAACGCTGAACCCTGCAAACCCACGTGATTTTGAGATTTACAATCTCTGGCTGAGTGCAGGTTATTACCATGATGGCTACACATTCCTTGGTGAACTCTCATATAAAACAAATGCAACAAACCATGACACAGATAATGGTGGATGCTGGGACGGCTGGGAGGTACATTATGGTTTTAATCCAACAGACTCTAATGACGACAGCTTCGACCCTGATTTTGATGAACTGAGCAATTCTGCTGAGTTTGTTTTAGGCACAAACCCTCTTAATCCTGATACTGATAATGACAGACTGCTTGATGGCTTCAATGTCACTGTTTTTTATGATAACGAGAACTGGAGTGTTTATCAGAACTGGATAGCCAACAGAAGCATCATCCATGTTATTGATGATAATATTTACACATTCATAGGGGAGCTCAATCTGGGCACAGATCCAACTGACCCTGACACTGATGGCGATAGCGTGAATGATGGTGAGGAGATTGAAAATGGCTTTGACCCAAACAACAATGAAAGTCATCCTGAAAACAGGACATGCACTCAAACCATAATTTTCAGCATAAGCCCTGACCCGAATAATCACACATTTTACAAGGGCGAGCATTTCAATGTCACAGGAATGGTGATAAATCTTACAAGCAGTTTGGGTGCTGCGAACATTACTGTTTATGTTTATCTTAACCAGTCTGGTGAAAGTTACCTTGTCGGTGTGGGGAAAACGAATGAAACAGGATGGTTCAGAATAGAATGCATAATACCTGATGAGATAAACGCTGGGACTGCAACCCTGGCGGTAAATGCGCTGGGTAATGCAGAATATGTTGGCTCATGGGGTACTGAGGAGGGAGAAAAAAATGTGCAGGGATATGATGATAATGCGGGCTCATGTGGGATGATGATTGAGAGGAGAAAAAAATGTGCAGGAAATGGTGATGATAATGTGGGCTC
>JASEEW010000169.1 GCA_030019485.1 Thermoplasmatales archaeon
TACTTTTGCCATACGATTCTGGGTTTACCATTTACCCTGGCAGCTTTCACTAGGTACCAATATGGTTTCCCATGTTTGCTCTTCTTAATTACCTAACTTTACCCCTCATTTTATGACAACGTGACCGACAATTTTTGTTTTTTCCGTCTAGTGACCCTAAAAAAACAATAGGAAGATTTATATGTTTTGTTGTCATGTAGTATATGACTACAATGTCGTTCAGAAAAAAGATTCGGAAAAAAGGAAAAGTGTATGCAATAGAGGTGGAAGGTTACAGAGATGAAAAGGGGAAGGTAAGACATCGATACCTGCGATATCCCGGTAGAATAGATAAAAACGGAAACATCCTCCCCAGTCAGTGCGATATCAAAGTTGATAATGTATTTCAGTTCAGTCTCCCGTTTATTGTTGCAAAATCTATTGAAGAAGTGAGGCTAAAAGAGGCACTTACTGACTACAAAGAGGAAATAACAACATTGATATTGACCCTCATATGTGCTCCATCCAGTATCTCAAAGATGTTACGCAGAATTCATGATATAGACCACTCGGTTATAAAGATAGATTTTCCTATCAACAGAAAGAGAATAGATAACGCTTTAGATTTTCTTGAGGAAAGTAAAGAGATCGTAGAACATAGACTACATATGAATTTATGAAGCATCGTTACACGAATGAGACATTATTTTATGACATCACAAGTATCGTGTTGAATGGATATAGATCCGCTCTGGCAAAAATCGGTTATCCTGAGTTCGAACCACAGATAAACGTCGGTCTCTGCATCGAGGGAGGAAATGGATTTCCTATATTCCATGATGTATTTCCTGGCAACATCTCGCACAAAAAAACGTTGATACAGTTTACAGAAAGACTCAAAATTTTTGAAAAAAACCATGCAATTCTTATCCTTGATGCCGGAATTGCAGGAGATGAAGAACATCTCAACGATGTTATTCCTAATGGTCTTGATGTTATTGCCAGAATACCGATGTATCCAAGGATTAAGAAACTGGCACTTGAAAACTTGACCATTTCTTTTAAAGACATGGTTCAACTTTCTAATTCCAAGGTATATGTGAAGGAAATAGACCGCAAGAAAGGAAAACTCCTATTTTGTTTCAACGAGAAACTCAAGGTCTTAATCAAAGAAAAGAGATACGACGAAATTTTGAAAGCTATAGAACGAAAAAAGAAAGGGTTGCCGATAAAAGATGGGATAAAAAAATATCTCATAAAAAGGGATGGGGGATGGAAAATAAATTATAAAGAGATAGAAAATGCTGAAAGATATGATGGAATTTATGTTATATATTGCTCCATAAAAGAGATGTCAAAAGAAAAAGTCGTAACAGCATATTTTGGGAGAGATAGAATAGAAAAATGTTTCCAGTTAATGAAGGATGAGCTTGAAATTGGTCCATTAAGGTTCCAGATAGACAAAAGGATAAGAGCTAAAATAATGCTCTGCTATCTGGCGTATCTTGTTGTAACCAATATTGAGGTAAGACTGAAAGAGGATGGGATACCATATACAGTTGAAAAGATTAAGGAGATACTGAGCAACGTTTACAAGGTCCATATTCACAGAGGAAGCAAATTCTTGGAAAGAATCAGTTCGTTAACCGAAGAACAGAAGAAAATTATGGGCGTGTTTGGTTTGTTGTCATAACCCAAGGGTGAAAGTTGGGTATTAGTTATAGTTTTTGAAAAAAACATTATATGATTCTACCTTAAACCCTCAACAACCTTCCCTATAATCTCAACACCTTTCTTTATGTTTTCCAAAGAGTTTGCATACGATAATCTTAAATGTTTTTCACCATTCTGCCCAAATGCTGTGCCTGGTGTCACTATCACATTTGATGCTGCTATCCTCATTGCCAGCTCCTCAGATGAAATATTAAATGTGAATGATGGGAATGCATAGAATGCGCCTTTTGGTTTTAGGCATCTGAAGCCTTTTATTTTGTTGATTTCATCAACGATTACATCCCTCCTTCTTTTAAATTCGGTTACCATCTTTTTTACATAGTCCTGGGAGCCTTTCAGGGCTTCAAGGGCGGCATACTGTATTGGTGTGGGTGGGCAGGCCATGGTATAGTAGTGCATCTTGGCTATTTCCCTTAAATATTCCTCTTTTGCCATAACATACCCAATTCTCCACCCAGTCATTGCATAGATTTTTGAAAAAGAGTTCACATATATCAGGTCATCATATTTGCCCATGAATGAATGATGCTTGCCCTCATAAACAATCTCATCATAAACCTCATCAGAAAATATTAAAAGGTTTTTTTCTTCAGCAACATCAACAATCGCTTTGATTGTTTTTTCATCAATTACACTGCCTGTTGGGTTTGATGGCGAATTAACAATAATCGCCTTTGTTTTCCCTGTAATTCTCATGTCCTCAATTTTTGGAACGAAACCGTTTTCCTCAAATAAAGGATAACGCACAGGCTTACCGCCAGCCAGCCTCACCTGGGGCCCGTACAACACAAAACCAGGATCAGGGATAAGAACCTCATCACCCTTATCAATAAATGTGAACACTGACGCCATCAGAGCCTCTGTTCCTCCAGCAGTAACAACAACATTGTCCCTTGTCAAATCCTTCCTGTATCTTTTTTCCTTCTCAACAATAGCATCCCTCAACCCTGGCATGCCGGGTGTAGCCCCATACTTGTTGCAACCATCATCCACTGCCTTTTTCAATGCGTTTATTGCATTTTCAGGAGGCTGAAAATCAGGCTCGCCTAGCCCTAAATGAATAGCATTCTCGCCAGCCAAATCAAACATCTTTCTTATACCTGACATCTTTATGTCCTTCATCCTGGGAGCAAACATCAAACAATGATAGGAATAATTACATTTAAATCTTCTGAACAAAATGAAGGGTGTTGGAAAATTATCCCTTTGAGAGTTTATCCTCATTTTTTTTCAATAGTTTTTAATCACCTAGAGAGCATTTCCTATATTTAGG
>JASEEW010000170.1 GCA_030019485.1 Thermoplasmatales archaeon
AATATGGGCCGGTTTCTAAGTACCTAATTTTTTTAGATGGGTAATACAAGGATAACGACGGAAAAATTCAATAAGTCGTAAACTCGGGTAAAAAGAAAGAAAAAGTAGCCTTGGGAGTCAAAAAGAAAGAAGAAGGGGTTCTAAAGAACCCCTATTAAGGTGCATATCCTCATTTTTCATTGAAGGAAATATTTAAGTAGGATGAAATTCATTACATAATATAGTGATAATGTGGTGCAAAGATTTGACATAGATTCCTGTGAAATAAGTGTGAGCAAGCATTTCAAAAACACACGAATGAGAAAATGGAACTGGGACTATGTTGACCTGAGGGAAGCAATAAAAAATGCCTACAAAGTTGATAAGGTCGGAAAGAAAAAGTATGAGGTGTATGTAAGAAAAAAAGGGTTGAAGAAGATAATCCTTGTCTACTACCCTGAGTTTGACACTTTATTTGTAATAACTGGCGCGGAGGGAAGATAATGAAAAAAGAAAAAATTTGTCCAAAATGTGAAAAAGGAAAACTTGTAACCACGGATGACATCATATCTGAGATTGAAGGATACATATTTGTGGAAAAAGGCGAAAGATGCAGTAACTGTAGTGAGGAATTTATTCCAGAGCAGGAGGGAAAAAAGATGATTGAGATTGCAAAAAGACTTGGACTCTGGGGTGAGCCGCTCAAACTTTACAGGAAACTGTCAAGAAGCGCAAGAGGCATAATACTGAGAATACCAACAGATATAGAGAAATGCCTGCATCTAAAAGGCGATGAGAATGTTGCATTAAGCAAGGTGGGAAACAAGATTGTAGTGGAGATTAGCAGTTAACGTAACCTGTCAAGACTGGACGCATATCTCATGAAAAAGCAGATTGGTTTAAAGGTTAAAATGGTTTTTGATGTCTGAAAAGGTAGGAAGAACAAAAAAGCAGTTTAGATGCTGAGGAAGTGTGCTGTAACTAAAAATGGGGATGAGAAATGTTTAATTATTCAAAAACACCTTGACTAAACGATGGAGAAACATGGTAATCAAAATAAAATAGGATTCCGTTATCTTTCTCTAGGCAGGTATGGTTTTGTCTTAGGAATATTGTTCACCATACTTTTTGGAAAATTTTTCCTGTTTTATTTGCCAGGCTTTCGCATAAGATTGCTCCTAACTTCTGGTTTATCTATATTCTATTTCCTTATTCTTACTCCTGTTCACATCTTCCTTTTCTTGGGCGTTGGTTATTGCATAATTTTTGTGATATTTTTTAGTATCATGAGTATTCGACAAGGGAGATTTCAGTTGATAGGTTTCTGCATAATAATTGGCGGTGCGTTGATTTTGTGTGTTCCTATAATTTTTGGGATTCTTTTAATGGGTGCTCTATCTTATACTGTTTACCCTTTAATTTCTTCTTGGTTTTCGCCAACATTCTATTTTGCATCTTTGGTTTTAGGTGCTGGCTTAATCATGATTGGATGCGGTACGATACTCCATGGCAAAATACCGAATACAGAAGTAAAAATAAGTGTTGTATGTCCAATGACAGCATTCATAACAGCCGCATGTCTTACTATAATAAATGCAGAAACTTGTCCATCTATCATACTTTCTTCTGCTTTCTTGGTGAACAGTGTTTCTTTCTGCCTTAGTGGTCTATTAATGAAAAAGAATGCGTTACAATTAGGTTGGAAACACAAAACAGTAAAAAAGATAGTAGGGATCTTGCTTGTATGCGCACTTTTCGTAGGTGTTTCTGTTGGCTATGTGTTTACTTCCTCAGGTCCATTATACACAAAAACTATTACGCGAATTACACATTCCTCTGAAGAAGTGATGGCACTTGAGGCGGCAGAATCCTTGAACTATTCAGATCTGTTTAATCTCCCTGAATATGAAACAGTAGATGTAGGATACTATGAAGAAATGCTTAAAAGTATGGAAGCAGGGCAAGTAGAGTCCAGAGTTGACCTTAAATACACTGCCATTGTGAATGCTACTGAATTTATTGCTGCAGAATTTTCCAATAAGACTTTAAAAATTTTTGATAAAAACGAAACTCTGCTCGTTAGCAAAAGTTTTCATAGTAAAAAATCTACACATATTGCTCGTTATAATGAGAGTTGGACAATCCATGATTATGATAATATATCTTTCAGAAACGAAACTTTTGAACTACATTTTAATCTCACAAAATGCTTTTTCATTGAAATGTCATTATCATACGACGGTTATACTGGACCATTATGTGCTATCTGGAGGGATATGAGTCAGATAGTAATTGTAAGTGAGGAATATGAACCATTATGGGTATTTTTAGATAGCCCACCTCCCAAAGTTGCTTGAGAATATCTGTCCACATTATGCACATACTCCTTTATCAAAAAACTATCATCATCTTTTATTTTAATATCAAGCCCTGCATCAACGGAGGATAGTATCAATTATTCCCCAATCCCAACTCCTCCAGTTTTTCCTTTTTTGGTATCCCGTTCTCATCCCAGCCCCTCAGGGAATAGTATTCATCAAGCATTTTATCCAGAATTTCCTTTGTGATTTTTTTTCCTTTCGCAGGACCATCAGGCAGAGGCTCATTCATGAATCTTGGAGGCAGGGTGTCATCCTTCCTTGTTATCCCTTCCCTGACATTGAACATCCTTGTCAGATTCCATATGCGCTCACCAGTTTTCATGTAATCGTCCTCTGTGAAATCAAAACCTGCTGCGCTGTTCAGCAGTTCAACGTAATCCTCGGCACCAAGAGGCATGAAATCGCATAACACAAGTGAGAAAAGCATAGCGTTTGAATCCTGTCCATCCTTCACAAACTTTGCCCTGCCCTCAGTTGAATAAGCAGGTTTTAGATTACCCTGAAGTTCTGCCCTTACAGTCCATGCACGTTGATGGCATCCGCCCCTGTCAGATGTTGCATAAGCCAGTGCCATACCGAATGCGCCTCTTGGGTCATACCCTGGTATCTCCATTCCTTTGACAG
>JASEEW010000011.1 GCA_030019485.1 Thermoplasmatales archaeon
CTAAAATCAACGACCAGCAACGAGAAATCATATCAATACTCAACGTTGCACCCATCGGCCTTTAAATACTATTGAAGATGGGTTTCAATTATACACTTAAACTCCACAACATAGATTTCAGTGCAAAATCTCAACCGAAAACCTTTCGGTTGTGGCAAACTTCCCAGCCTAAAAGACACATAAATTGCTGTGACTCGTAAACTGGGAAGTTTGGAGTTTACCCTTTCTCTCCAATCCCTTTCACCATACCAGTCAGCATATTATTTAACGGCGTTTCTATCCCATGTCTTTTCCCAATTTTGGCTATTGCGCCGTTTATAAAATCAATCTCTGTTTTTTTTCCGGATTCAATATCCTGAAGCATGCTTGACCTGTTCTCTGATGTAAGACCTGCAATTTTTTTTGTTTCTTCAAAAACATCAGAGTCAAAGAAAACGCCTGATGCATTTGCAACCTTCACGCCTTCAATGCATATATTTTCCATGAGGTTTGTTAGCATTGGTATTTTAAGAAGATAACCATTTTTTAAACCTGTAACTGCTGTAACAGGGTTTATGGCAGAGTTCACTATTGTTTTAGCCCAGACATCCTTTTTGATATCATTGCTTATTCTTGTTTTTATTCCAACACTATTGAACATCGAGCAGATTTTTTTTATCCTTTCTGTTTTTTTTCCATAAATCTCACCTATGACTGTTTCACCCATGCCCGAATGATGGATTTCACCTGGTTTAACGAATATAGCACCGTGAGCCGTGATACCCCTTAGCACCCCTATATTTCTTTTGGAAAGCCCTTTTTTGGAACCCTTGTTTTTTAAGGAATCCATTACAATCTTCTCGTTGCCAAGGCCGTTCTGAAGCGATAAAATAATAGTATTGCCGTCAATAATTGACTTCAGCATATTCATGCTTTTCCTTGTATCATACGCCTTCACGGTAAGGATAACTAAGTCATATTTACCTCCTCTTTTTGTTCCTGTTTTTGGATAAAACATACGATTTGTTTTCCCAGTGATTTTTAAACCATTCCTTTTTATTTGCTCCATGTGTTTTTTTCTTCCAACTAATGTTACATCATATCTCTGGGACAAAAATCCTCCGAACAATGAGCCCATGCTGCCAGCACCAAATACTAGGATGCGCATAAAGGGGAATACCTCACAGGGGTAAAAAAATGTTCTGAAATAACATAAATACCAGTAATCCATTTTATGGTAATGAGTCAGTATGCATGGGAGAAGCAGTACAGGGCCAGGGGTAGGCTCTGGACTGGTTACTATTCAATGGATTGGATTGAAAAAAGATTGCGTCAAAACAGCAGGGTGGTTGATGTTGGTTGTGGTAATGGTAAAACCCTGGTACCACTGGCAAAGAAAAAATATGATGCTGTTGGTTTAGATGTTTCTTGGAGTGCATTAAAAACATTGGAGGAAGCACTGAAAAGTGCAGGCGCATATGCAAAACTTGTTTTGGGTGACATGACCATTTTTCCGTTTCATGATGGGTGCTTTGATGCTGCAGTCTGCAACTATGTTTTAACACACCTGCTGGATGAGGACAGAGTAAAGGGTGTTAATGAAATCTGGAGGGTCCTAAAAAACAATGGTTTTCTTTTCATTGAGGTTTTTTCTACCGATGATTTCAGGTACGGTAAAGGGAAAAAAATAGGGGAAAACAGTTTCCTAAGAAAAGACGGGATTATTTACCATTATTTTACATATGATGAAATAAGAAATTTACTTAAAGATTTTCAGATATTAGAGTTGAAAAGAATTGTTAAAGGAAGAATAATTCAGGGTGTCAGATATAATCGTGATATCATATCAGTTACTGCTCAAAAATAATTTTCTGCCAGAGAGAATAGGAATTTTTTGAGTCCTATGAAATTTAAGCTTCTGCTCCTGATTTAAATGCGACGGAAAAATGCGGGTGCCGGGAATTCCAGGGTGGTAGCCAGTAGTTGCTACGGAATTTGCAAAGCAAATTCCTAGCATCCTAGGAAAAACGCTTTGCGTTTTTCCGTCGGATAGTAGTCAGGGGCCAGGGAAAGTATCCCTAATCCCTAACTATTAACCCCAAACCTCCCAGCCTCGTCAACACACAAATCTATGCAACTCGCAAACTGGGAAGTTTGCCCTAGCTACTACCGTTTGAACCCGGGCTAGAGGCTTGGAGGGCCTCTATCCTACCACTAGATTACACCCGCGCAACAGTAATAACGATATAAAAGGCTTTAAATTTTTGCAGTCCATACTGGTTTTATGTCAAAATGGAAATCCTTGATAATGATTATTTCTGCTGTCCTGATGTGGTCAGCCTCATATCCTTTAATAAAAATTGCACTGCTTGATGTACCACCAATCCTGCTCGGTAGTCTCAGACATCTCATTTTTATTCCAATGTTCGTCATGATTTTTTTTAGTTAGGGGAAAAACGCTTTTGTTCATCCCAGAAAAAACTGGCTTGTTTTTACAGGCATCGGCATTTTTGCCATAGCAGTGCCGAACATTTTCCAAAACATAGGGATGAAATACACAACAGCATCTGTTAGTTCTATTATCCAATCTTCAGGGCCAATTTTCACCATGGTGCTGGCTGTTGTGTTTCTGAGAGAATCCCTGAATATCAGGAAGGTTTCAGGCACAGTTATTACACTTACAGGTACGGTTATGCTTGTTACAGGTGGGAAATTTTGTTTTTATGGAACCACATTTTATGGGAATCTCCTATTATTACTTTCTGCTGTTTCTTATGCTGTTTCAGGTGTTATCACAAAAAAAGGGCTGGAGAAAATTTCACCTTTTACTCTTCTCGGTTTCGGCATAATGATAGGATTCATTATTCTCTCAGTTGCCTCTGTGTTCACGGAGAATGTTGCTGTTGCAGCAGCGCTTCCTCCCCTAACATGGATTATTATTCTGCTTCTTGCATTATTCCCGAGTTTCATTGCCGCCTGGCTCTGGTATAAAGTTCTGATAAACATAGAACTATCAAAACTCGCTGTTTTTGTTTACCTCATGCCTGTTTTCGCGGTTTTGTTCTCATACATCATGATTCAGGAAGTTGTTGATGTTTACACATTGTTTTTTGCGGCTTTAATAATTGGTGGTGTGGCGCTGGCGCAGAAAAGTGGGCCTGCTGAGACTTTCAAGGTGTAAGTGGTAGAGGTTTAAGGTTTAAGTGATAGGCATCGTTCACTCACACCTTACACCTTACAACTTATACCTTACACCTTTTGAACTCAGGTCACGGCGTATTTCTACAGCCCCTTCTTTCTTTTTTACAAAAAGAAAGAATGCCCTTGGATACTCTGGAATTGTCAAAGGCAATTCCATACGTTCCTAGGAAAATGCCTTTGGCATTTTCCGTCGGATCAAGAAAGAGAAATAGCCAATTGCGTAGCAATTGGCTTAGGCAGATTGCCCCAGAGGCAATCTGCCATTCTCTTTTCTTTTTCGCCAACGTTTTTCTTTTCTCTTTAGAGAAAAGAAAAAGGCTGTCCCGAACGCCGAAGGATAGACCAAACTACCCCACAGGCCCCATGCCTTTATGTCTTACAAATATAAAATATGTTACTCCTACAAACATCAGAATCACACCAGTAGTAAATAAAGGTGTAAAAAGAGAACTAGTTAACTCCAACATCCACTCATTCTCATCCATTGCCTCAGCTATTTCCTCTATATTGTTCTTTGTTTCATTATAATGATGCTCAGCATATACTGTTAGTTCCTTACTGAAATAGGAGTTGTTATTATCAACACATAGAATGATTCTTGTATCTGGGTATGGATAGGAAACATTAAACCACTCATCAGACACGTTTTCAGCCCTGTACAGGGTTTCATTTGTACTGGGACATATAACCTCTAAATCAATAGAACATTTTATTCCTGTGACTGAATACTGCACATCAAACACATGAAAAACAAGCCTTCCATCCATGCCTTCAAGCGGTATTGACGCTATCATTTCATCTTTTGCCTCTACATTTAATGTTTCATTATCGCCAATGATATGACATTTATGTACCTCCCAATATTTTTCCTCAGGGATGCTGTCCCAATAACATTTGTGTAAGTATCGGGCCCCAGCAAAACTAACAACTACAAATACGACACCTATAACTATAACTGATATAACTGTCTTACGTGAAATTGTTCTCATCATCTGTAAAATGATTTTTAGAATAAAAACATTATGCTCTGGTTGATAAGTCTGCGGAGTTCTAGGCTGGGATAGAAAATAAAAAGAAAAATTACTCATTGACCCATTGGCTTTCTTTGGTCACATACACAAGATATCCTTCACCCTGCTCTATGCTGAAATTGTTTAAACCGGAGTCAACAGCATACACGTCAAAACTTTGACTTGTGGCATTCCATCTTGCAACATGTGTGCAGTTGCTAATACTATCCCCAATGGATTCAGCAGTGGTTGTTGTTTCATTGAATCTTCCAACAGGGTTCCAGCCAGCACCAAGAGTCATTGTTACACTATCAATTTTAGATTCACCGGTAAACGTGAAAATAGTTTTATCTGAGACAAAAACCATGTAGCTGACACCAGGCACAATATTGAAGTTACTAATATTTGTGCCAGCAGGATGCGTTATAAATCTCCCAAGAGAGTTGTTCCAGCAAGATATTGCTGTGCAGTTTTCTCCGATAGCATTTGCTAAAGATTCTGCATTGTTTACTGTGCTGTTGATAAATGGTAAGGCGAGAAGACCCCAGCCTGGGTTGAAATTAAACTCAGTTATTTTTGCAGTGGTGAAAGTCCATGGGTTAGATACTGAGCCTGAAACTAAATCATGTCCTGCCAAGTCCTTGACTGCTGTTACATTAAAAGTATAAGTAACCCCAGGACTAAAGTCATTATGAGCCAACGTAAGCATATCTTTGGTGGCATTCCATGAGCTTATCCATCCACCCGGGTTCGGTGAACAGGTATAGATAACAGAACCCGTATCCATCTCTTCACTAAACTGAATAATTATATTTTGGGTTAGGGAAACATTTACTCCGCCATCTGAAGGTGTTGTAGATGCTATACTTGGTGGGGTAGCATCTACAGTAAAACATTCAATCAGATTGGAAGCATGAAAATTGTTGGTGGGATGATGCCTGATAATTCCACAATTGTAAATTCTGATGTGTTCAGTTTTACCTATGCAGGTACATGGTATCTTAAGGTAAATTTTACATCAGCAAACCCGGATGATGTTATCAATGGTTATCCTCAGTATTATGAAACCCCGGTATATACTGTTGATGTTGTCCCATCTGAGGAAATAAAAGAGGAAGAAAGAGAAATAGGACTAGTTCCATATGCTCTGATAGCATTGATGGTTATTATAGTGGTGTTAATTGGTATCTATACAATTTGGAGTCAGAAGAAAAAATAAAAACCAAAGAGAAAACATTCGACATTTGCCGAACACTTTATTCGACAACTTTAAATAATAGCAGATTTATTCGTGGTTGATGGATATCGCAGAAAAGATTGCTGGCGAAATCACACTCTCAGAAAAACCTGGGAAAACAATAAGGAAATGGAGGGAAACATTTCATTTATCTCAGGGAATGCTTGCAGACTGCCTGAAAATATCTCCGTCTGTGATAAGCGACTACGAATCCGGGAGGAGGGCATCTCCAAACACAGCAAGTGTGAAAAAAATTGTTGAGGCAATGATAAAACTTGATGAAGGGAGGGGCAGCAATATTATTAAGCAGTATTCAACAAAACTCAGCAATGCCATATTTGATATTAGAGAATTCACTTCCGGAATTCCTGCAAAAAATTTTGTTGAGTCTATTAAAGGAAGGGTTGTGGCATCAAAGGATTATTTGGATAGAAAAATCCATGGTTATACTGTGATGGACAGTCTGAAAGCAATCATGTCTTTGTCCTCATCCGACTATCTAAAGATATATGGCTGGAGCACTGAGAGGGCACTGGTATTCACAGGTGTGAAATATGGCAGGTCTCCAATGGTTGCTGTAAGGGCGCATCCGTTAAAGCCTGGAATGGTTGTTTATCAGAAGCCTGAAAAGGTTGATGGGCTGGCTGTGAAACTTGCAGAGGTTGAAAAAATCCCTCTTGTTGTCTCTCCTCTTTCTTTAAATAAAATGATAGAGGAGTTAAGAAAACTGTAGGTGATAAAATGAAAGTAGCTAGGGATCAGGGGTCAGGGATTAGGGATTTCCCTAGCCCCTGGCTACTTGCCCCAAACTCCCAAGCCTCGCAGACACATAAATTTATGCGACTAGTAAACTGGGGAGTTTGCCCCTAACTACTTGCTTGGGGTGATATAGTGGTTGGGATAGTAAGTTATGGTGGGTATGTGCCAAGGTACAGGATAGAAACAAAGGAGATAGCAAGGGTTTGGGGTAAGGATGAAAGCATTGGTAAAGGACTTGGTGTATTCAGCAAGTCAGTCCCTGGCCCTGATGAGGATGTTGCAACAATATCTGTTGAAGCTGCGCGTAATGCTATGAAAAAATGCTCTGTAAACCCGGGTGAGATAGGCGCGGTGTATGTCGGCTCTGAAAGCCATCCTTATGCAGTAAAACCTACCTCAACAATTGTAGCAGAGGCAATTGGAGCAGGACCAAATTTAACAGCAGCAGACTATGAGTTTGCATGCAAGGCTGGGACAGCAGCGATCCAGACATGCATGGGGCTTGTAAGCTCTGGGATGATAAAGTACGGTCTTGCAATAGGTAGTGACACATCACAGGGCGCTCCTGGTGATGCACTTGAATATTCTGCGTCTGCAGGCGGTGCTGCGTTTCTCATTGGAAAAGAAAATGTTATAGCTGAAATAAACAAAACCTATTCCTTTACAACAGACACCCCTGATTTCTGGAGAAGGGAAGGGGAGAAATACCCCAGTCATGGAGGAAGATTCACTGGTGAGCCTGCGTATTTCAAGCATACAATGAATTGTGCAAAAGGACTGTTTGAAAGAACAGGGACAAAACCATCTGATTACAAATATGCTGTTTTCCATCAGCCGAACGGGAAATTCCCTGTTAATGTTGGGAAAATGCTTGGTTTCACTAATGAGCAGATTAAAACAGGCTTGCTCACACCAAGGATAGGTAACACATACTCTGGCTCAACACCACTTGGGCTGGCAGTCATACTTGATGTTGCATCCCCGGGTGACAGGATTTTTGCTGTATCCTACGGCTCAGGTGCAGGCTCTGATGGTTTTGATATTACTGTAACAGAAAAAATTATGGGAATAGACAGGAATCCTACTGTTGAATCGTTCATAGCAGACAGCAAAATAATTGATTATGCCACGTATGTGAGGTACAGGAAAAAACTGTGGCTCGGGGGTGAGTAAAAATGAGGGATGTTGCAGTTATAGGTGTCGGAGTAACAAAATTTGGTGAGCTGTGGGACAAATCATTAAGGGGTTTGATTGTTGAGGCAGGATTAGAGGCGATGCATGACTCTGGTGTAACAAGCAAGGATGTTGATGCATTGTACGGTGGAAACATGTCCTCAGGGTTGTTTGTTTCACAGGAGCATACTGCCGCATTAATAGGAGATTTTGCAGGGCTGGCATCAAGGCATATACCCGCGACAAGGGTTGAGGATGCCTGCGCATCAGGTGGTGTTGCCCTGCGTCAGGGCTACATTTCTGTTGCATCAGGAATACATGATGTTGTTATAGTTGGCGGTGTGGAAAAAATGACAGATGTAAGCGAGTCCTTGGCAACAGATGCACTGGCAAGCGCCGGGGACAGGGAATGGGAGTCCTTCCTGGGTGTAACATTCCCAGGGCTGTACGCGATGATGGCGAGGAGGCATATGCATGAGTACAAAACAACAAAGGAGCAGCTTGGAGCAGTTGCTGTGAAGAATCATAGGAATGGGGCCCTTAACCCGAAGGCACAGTACCAAAAAGAAATAACACTTGAGCAGGTGCTGAACGCCCCTATGGTTGCTGAGCCTTTAGGCCTGTATGACTGCTCGCCGATAAGCGATGGCGCTGCCGCCTTGATCCTTTGTCCTCTTGAAAGAGCAAGGAAATTTACTGATAATCCCGTTAAAATCATTGCATCAGCCCAGGCATCTGATACACTCTCCCTTCACAGCAGAAGGGATATATGCACAATGGATGCCACTGTTGCTGCTGCCAGAAATGTATACAGGCAGGCAAACAAAAAACCAAAAGACATAGACCTTGTAGAGGTTCATGACTGCTTCACAATCACCGAGATTGTTGCCATTGAGGATTTGGGATTTGTGAAAAAAGGTGAAGGAGGGAAAGCATCTGAAGAGGGATTAACCGCATTGAATGCTGAGATATCTGTTAACCCTTCAGGAGGGCTGAAATCAAAAGGTCATCCTGTTGGTGCAACAGGTGTAGCGCAGGCTGTTGAGGTTATTACCCAGTTGAGGGGTGAGGCAGGGAAAAGACAGGTGAAAAATGCAAGGGTTGGCATGACACACAACATAGGTGGAAGCGGCGCTACTGCTGTTATTCACATTTTCGAGGCGATATAAATGGAAAATGTGAATATGCGAGGAATGCAAAGCATTCCGAGTAATATTCACATTTTTGAGGTGATATAGATGAGTGCACCAAGATTTTGGAGGGAGATAAACCAGAGGTACAACCTTGTAGGCACAGAATGCGGGAACTGCGGAAAAAAATATTTCCCAATCAGGTCTGTTTGCCCTGAATGCCACAGGGAAAGTATCGGAAAGATGAAGAAGGTAAAATTCAGCGGTAATGGAAAGGTGTTCAGTTACACAGTAATACATGTGGGTTCCAGCATGTTTCAAATGCAGACACCATACATCATGGCAATAATTGAGCTTGATGAAGGCCCAAGAATCACAGGGCAGATTATTGACTGCGAAACAAAGGATGTTAAAATAGGCATGCCTGTTGAATCTGTTTTCAGGAAAATCGGCGAAGACGGAAAAAGCGGAACGATTTATTACGGTTACAAGTTCAGGTTGATGAAATGAGAATACTTGCCCATGTTTGCTGCGCACCCTGCTATGTGCCTGTTCATAAAAGACTAATTAATGAAGGGCATGATGTCACTGGTTTCTGGTACAACCCGAACATTCATCCTTTCATGGAGTACAGGGCGCGCCTTGAGGCTTTAATGAAGTATCAGGAAACAGAGGGGATAAATATAATTTATAGGGATGAGTATCCTTTGAAAGAGTTTCTGAAAGGACAGATAAATAGTGATGATAGATGCAGGTTTTGTTACAGTCAGAGACTGAATAAAACTGCGGAAACAGCAAAGGAAAAAGGTTTTGATGCTTTCACAACAACACTTCTTGAATCACCTTTCCAGAAGCATGCTATGATAAAAAACATTGGTGAGTCAATAGGGAAACAAAACAACATAAGATTCTATTATGAGGACTTCAGAAAATGGCATGAGCAGGGTAAAAAAGAAGCATCTTCTTTATCACTTTACAGGCAGCGCTACTGTGGATGCATTTTCAGTGAAAAGGAAAGGTTTGGAAGGAAGATTGTGGAATGAAATTTATTTTTTAGATTTTTTTGATAGGTAGATGAGGATAATTGATATTATGATCACTACTGACACCCCTATTAATAATGCGTATACCATTTCAGGCGGAAGCCCGCTTATTGTGGCCCCCCAAAAGGGTATCCTTTTAACATATACAGGAACTTCAGCGCATTCTGAATAATTATTGCCATCCCATGCTCTTGCAAAAATCGTATAAGGCCCGGCTAGTAGATTTGTGACATTCCATGCATATGACCAGTTAGCAGTACCATTAGCAACAATCCATTCAGATGACCAGTTCCAGTTAGTAGTAGGATCAACAGACCATTCAACCTCATCTCCCATCCTTACCATCTTTATCTCCACTCTCTCAATAGTAAGGTTAGGATCTGTAGCATGTGCTGTGCCGTTAATCCAGACAATGCCATCTACAATCTCCAACGGCTTAGGTGAAACAATATTTACAACAGGAAGTCTAGAGTATGAGGTAATGCGTTTGAAATACACATAACTTCGGTTCTCTGTATAGTTATAGTTTGACCAAAACACATAACTATCATTGTTCTTGGAAATACTTCTTGGATAGGAAGAATCACCTAACTCATAGGTAAACCTTGTATCACCGCCCCAGTCTATTCCATTATTTCTACTCTCTTTGTAGTAAATTTCTTTTATCTGAGCTGTGGGAGTCCAATGTCTGCCATCACACCATACAACATGAACAACACCGTTACTCACAGAGATATCAGGATGAACTGAGGGGAAATTAACGATTTTAACTTCTTGAAACCATGTTTCTCCATTGTTAGTACTTCTCATGTAATAAACATTTTTCTCATCATCTCGTTCATCATAATACACAACATGAACACTATTATTTTCTACAGCCAAACGTCCTTCATATTTAGAATGCCCCAACTTTATATTTTCACTCCATGTATCACCGCTGTTTATACTCTTTCTGTAATAAATATAGTTATCAGAGCCAACATATATCATATGAAGAGCGAAATCAGAACACACAATGTTGGGAGCAGCAGAACTGCTATCTGAAAGGGGTGTTAATTCTGTCCAAGTTTTACCATTATCCATGCTTTTCATGTAATAAGTCTTATAATCATCCCCGTTCCAAACCACATGGACTTTGTTGCCATCTACTGTTAGATCAGGGTCTGTTGAAAAGTGGTTTGTGTGACTTGTTGGATAGTATGTATAATATGTGATTTGTGTATCATCACTCCATGTCCCCCCCCATCAGTGCTTTTCTTGTAGAAGATTTCCTCATCGTGCGAGTTCACACTTCCTATATCTCGCACCCAAACAACATGAATATTGTTCCCATTAACAGCAAGTTCTGGGTACATATCATTGCACCAATATTCTGCGGTATGCTGGTCAGAGTTATTGGTAAGTCTTATGTCATCACTCCATGTTTTTCCCCCATCAGTACTTTTTTTGAAAAAAATCTCGAAATCACTACCGTACTCATAGTCAGGATTTTCATATCTTTCATCAGCCCATACCACATAAATGTTGCTGCCGTCCACAGCTATTGACTTCCCATATATAGGATTAACACACTCATAGCTGAGTTTAATATTTTCAGACCATATTGTGGATCCTCCATCTTCAGAGCCAAAAGAGGCAAATGAGGAATTAAGCGAAAGAGTCAATATGCAGAGTGTTAAGATGACCAAGCTTTTTTTCAATTCTCTCACTTCTAATAAAATATGTATAAGAGAAAGCATAAAGTTTTCGGTTATCCTATTCTTTGATTACAATTCTCCCATCAACCCATTCAAATCCTTAATCACATCTTTTCCTTTTCTTGTGCTGTTTCTGTCAACATAAAAAGATTTGATTCCAATAGATTTTGGCACAAGGTAATCAAACTCGTAATGGTCACCAACATGGATGATATCCTCTTTTTGTATTTTCAGAGACTCTAAAAGTCTTAAATAAAATTCTGGTGTTTTTTTAACAAGTTTGAAATCAGATGTTGATGAAAAAGTATGCTCAAAAAAATTCCCTATTTTTTTCGCCATGACATCAACAAACTCGGATGCAGCATTTGATGAAATAATGAGCCTGTGTTTTTTGCTTAACTCTGATAAAACATTCTTAACCTCAGGGTAAACATTGATTCTGTTTTCGTATTTCTTTAACAGAAAACGCCAATCGGTTTTTAAACCAAAATGGGCAAACCAGTAATTTATGTTATACCACTCAATTTTTCTTTCACCAACCTTCATGTACTCTTTCATAACATATTTTTTTGCCTCATCAAAAGAAATTTTTTTCTCATCCGCATAAATTTTTGGCACACCCTCGCACCAGACAGAATCAGCATATGAGTAATCAACAAGTGTTCCATCCAGGTCAAATGATACAATCACAAGGGTAAATGTATAAATAGTAAGATATTCTTTTTGGTATTATGGGATTTACAGCAATAAAGAACATACTCGCAGGGAAATATGAAAATCAGGAAGTAAATGTCAGAGGATGGATTTACAGAACAAGAAGCTCAGGCAAGCTTGCATTCATAACTATCAGGGATTCTTCCGGGATTATTCAGGTAACAATAGCAAAAGAAAATGTTCCAGCCAAGGATTTTGAATCAGCAACCAAGGCATTGATTGAAAGCTCTGCTGCTGTCAAAGGCGTTGTTGCAAAGGACAAAAGGGCACCGGGTGGATATGAGCTCAGGGCAAAAAGTTTTGAGGTAACAGGTAATGCAGACGTGTTCCCCATAACTGAGCATCAGAGTGAGGAACTGCTTCTGGACAATAGGCATCTCTGGATAAGGTCAAGGGAACTTGTGAACGCCATGAAGGTAAAGGCAAGTCTACTAAAATATTGCAGGGAATGGTTTAATGAAAACAATTTTTATGAGGTCACACCGCCAACCATTACACCAAGCGCCTGCGAGGGAGGTACAACACTTTTTGAATTCAACTATTTTGACAAAAAAGCATATCTTTCACAGTCAGCGCAACTCTACCTTGAGGCATTGATATACTCACTGGAAAGGGTCTGGAGTCTAACGCCTTCCTTTAGGGCTGAGAAATCAAAAACACGCCGTCATCTTGCAGAATACTGGCATCTTGAGGCTGAGGAGGCATGGGTAAACCATGAGGAAAACATGAAAATACAGGAGAAACTAATATCCCATGTGTGCCAGAAACTTGCAAAAGAGGACAAGGACGAACTGGTTTTTTTCAAAAGAGAACCAGGGACGTTGAAAAATATTGAGCCTCCGTTTGAGAGAATAAAATATGAGTCTGCAGTAAAAATTTTAAAAGATAAAGGGTTTAATTTCAACTACGGCATGGACTTCGGCACAAAAGAGGAATCCGCACTCTGCTCTGACATAGAAAAACCTGTTTTCATAACAAACTTTCCAAAAACAGTAAAACCCTTTTACATGAAAGAAGCAGATGAAAAAACATATCTGTGCGCTGACCTTCTTGCACCAGAGGGATATGGTGAAATCATTGGTGGAAGCGAGCGCGAAACAGATTACAATAAACTTGTTGAGCGAATGAAAGAGCAAAATATGAATATGAAGGATTATGAATGGTATCTTGATTTGCGCAAATACGGCTCTGTTCAGCATTCAGGCTTTGGTCTTGGTTTGGAAAGAATAATAAGATGGCTCTGCAAACTTGAGCATATCAGGGATGCAGTACCGTTTCCGCGAACCATAAATAGGGTTTATCCATGATGGTTATTGGAAATGTGAGGCTATTTAACTACGACTTTTAATCTTTCAAATTTGTATTTTTCTGCCTCTTCTGATGTTACACAGACATTCAAGTAATAAATCCCGCTTTTTTTGATTTTAACATTTATTCCAACAAAAAGTTCTCCTTGTTCTTCTTTTTGCAGTCGCTTTGGAATTGTAAATATTACATTAATCCATCCCCAATGGGTAATGAATATCTCTCTTGGTATTTCCTTTATCCACTTCTTAACTATGCCATTAGATAGGCCCAATATTTCTGGTATTTCTGCTTTATATCCCCCTTCAAATCCTACTTCAATCATTCGGACACTTACTTTTTCCTTCGCCCTGATATACAAAATTATTTCACATTCTTTATCCAGAGGTAGTTTGTCTGTAGGTATTATTATTTCTTTTGGGTATTTGCCTTTCCCTCCTTCAATGGAGCATAAGCCAAGAAATTCTCTAATATGTTTTGGTACAAAACTTATTTCTACAGGTGATTCAAAGTAGAGATTGCCTGTTAAATATCTAAGATTTTTCCACACAACAACAAGAGTTATGACCACAACAGTGAGAGATGCAATCGCAACTACTCTAAATAACAAAACTTATTAGTCCATTAACTCATCTCATATTGGAAAAATGTCATCAGCAATACCTAGTGCTAAAGATATGGTTGTCAAAGCCGTTCAGAAAAATCCAAAAGTAGATGTAAATACTTTGCATGAGAAGACGTATCGTTTAATGCTGTCTTTTAAGTCAAAATATTATAAAAAGAAGGTTGATGCATTTCTATCGACACTTAAAATTAGTGAGAAAGATAAGATGAAAGTAAAGAAAGGTTTACTTAAACCTGTGATTGTCGATGATGTTAGATATAATAATATTATGGAAGAGGCATCAAGACGAATTAGTCAGTCGTTTCAGCCTTTGAGTGGACAAATTGCGGAGTTATGTGCTGAAAGAGAATTAATCAAGTTTGGTTTAAAGAAGGATATACATTATACTAAAAGAAAAAAGAGAACGGATCTTATAGTATATTATCCAGACATTAAAAATGTCAAAGCGGAGCATAGGGTAGAGGTAAAAAATGTAAAACTTAGAGAAAGAGGTGTGAGGGGTTTAGTGTTTGATGGCGACTCACTGTTTGGTTTCTTTAACTCCCCTGCTGAATTCACACAAAATACAGTTGAAATTATAGAGAAAACTTGTAAATCCACTGGAGGATACTGTTATATTCCTCCACTAACTCTCAGCAAAATTCCCCACAAAAGTAGGCGGCTACGGCTAAATACTGTATTTGGACAAGACATGAGAAGATTTGTGAAAAGTGGTAAACTTCCTTAAGGAGGTCTCCAGAAGTCAAGTATGTATTCAAATGTTGTTCCAAGTGTTATGTAATTACTTGGCCATCCAAATATACCTGCCTGATTGATTAAATTACGTCTATCCCAAATAATTATGTTCCTCAACTCAAAACCTATTTCTTCCAAGGCTTGTATCACATAGACATGAACGGGTATGCGCTTGTTTTCCCACCATAAGTCTGTAACATTAATAACACAATGGGCTTTTGGTCTCATAAGTGGTAAAATGCCTCGGTAAATTCCTCCTAAAGTTTTGGCATATTGTATGGGTTCCATAGTCCCCAAATCTCGAGGGTCATTAGAATACTGTTGAACTTGTAAGTAATGCTTATTTTTTCGCAAGTTTCCCCGAATACTTTTATTGAGTTTTGGCCGATTAAGCATGTTTGCGTAGGGTGGTGAGGTAACACTTAAAGAGATAGTTTCTTTCTCCAAATAATGAGGGATGTTGTGTGCCTCATCCTGTATAGCTATCTGCTGCATTGCATCTCCCAACCTTGTCTGGGTTAATCTAGACTTTGTCAGTTCTATATAGTCTTTTTTGAGATCAAAGCCTACAGCGTTTCTATTTAAATCCTGTGCTGCTACTAATGTACTTCCACTCCCTACAAAAGGATCTAAAACCAGTTCCCCTTCGTGGGTAAAAAGTTTGATGCATTTAGCAGGAAGAGCAATTGGAAATACTGCAGGATGAATATTTTTATCCCTTATATCTCTCTTCTCATAATAAAGTTCCCAAACTGCTACCTGGCTTTGCATCCATTCCTTAGCTGTTAAACAATTGATATGATTTTTGGGGCATTTACAAGTCTTTTTATATCCTATTTTTAATGGTTTTGTGATTTCTACTAATTTATTCATCTTTTCACCTTTTTTGGAACATCCCAATAAGGGCTTTTACATTTAGGACACACCCTTGGGTTGTTTCCTAATTTTTTAGGTACCCATTTATGACCGCAACGCTCACACTTGTACCCAGATAGGGTAATTTTTATTTCCGCCATACAAATAGGGTATATGAGTTTAAAGTATATAAGTTTATAGGTAAATAAGCGGTTTATTCATGACGATTATATTTTTCCATAAAATCCTTCTTGTATTCATCAAACCCATTATTTCTTATTGCTTTTCTTGCATTTTTCATCATGTTTAAAATAAAGTAAAGGTTGTGTATTGAAAGCAGGCGCATTCCAAGTAGCTCTTTTTCCTTGAAAAGATGATGAATGTATGCTTTTGAATATTTTTTGCATGTACGGCATCCGCATGACTCATCAACAGGTGAAAAATCATTTATGTATTTTTTCTTTGTTATCTCGAAATTTCCATGTCTTGTTATGGCTGTACGATGGCGCGCGTTTCTTGTTGGGAATGCTGAATCAAAAATGTCTATGCCCAATGATATTGATTCAAGAATATCCTCTGGTGAGCCGAGACCCATCATGTATTTTGGCTTGTTTTTCGGGGTCAACGGAACAGTGCATTTTAAAATTCTGAGCAGCTCCTCCTTCGGCTCACCGATTGTTAAACCGCCTACTGCATATCCATCAAAACCAATTTCCAGCAGTTTTTCAACACATGTTTTTCTTAAATCAGGGAAAACACCGCCCTGAACTATTCCGAAAATTAACTGCTCAGATTTTTTATGCGCATTTTTGCATCTGCCAGCCCATTCAATTGTTCTTTTTAATGAATTAGCAACAGTTTCATAACTGCTGCCATAATTTGGGCAGTCATCAAGAACCATTGCAACATCAGAGCCAATCTGGTTTTGTGCTTCAATACATAACTCGGGTGTGAAAAAATGATTTGTTTTATCCATTTTGAACATCAGCCCCTTGTTTGTTATTTTCAGGTTAAAATCTCGTATGAGCTGGAAACCGCCTGAGTCTGTGAAAACTGTTTTATCCCAGTCCATGAATCTGTGAATACCAATATGACTCAAAACATCTACACCCGGATTTAGGTAGAGATGAAGCGCATTTGTAATAACAGCCTGAGTGCCAATCTCATCAAGTTCATCTGATGTAAGGGTTTTCACAGTACCTTTTGTTGCAACAGGCATGAAGCATGGTGTTTCAACAACACCGTGCTGTGTATGAAGCTTCCCTGTTCTTGCATCTTTTTCCTCAGCAGTAACCTCAAACATATTTTTACTCCTTAAACCACAATGTTTCTAATATTTCATCAACATCTATGCTCACCCATTTTTTCTTTATGTAAAGCCCTTTTTCCAGCCATACCCTGATAAATGCCATGGACAAACACTTGTAGCAGTAAACCTCAAAAAATCTTCCATCAAGTATCTCAGCCTGCTTTATGCCAAGATCAACATTCTCACCCTCTCTGATTTCAGCAGACTGATATTCACCATTAATGTTTTTCACAACATTTTCAACAGTGAGGCAGACATCATTAAAAAAACCTTTGATGTCCCCTTTTACATCAATGTTTGCTGAGCCAACAACACAATTTTTATCTTTTTTTATCATCACATTAAATTTTTCCTTTAATCTTTTATCATTCCCAAATTTTGTTTTTATGTTTTTAAACAGGTTTTCTGTGAGATTACACATAAGATTAAATATCTTACAACCATTATAATACTGTTGGGCTTGGGCTCATTGATATGGGAAAAAAGGAGTTTCCTTCAATAAGTCCATGAGCCTTTACCATGCTTGGGCTCATGATACGGGGGAACTGCGTTCCCCCTCTCATGAGCTCTCGCCCGCTACGCTCGCTCGGGCTCATGAGGTAGTGGATAGCCTGACAGGCTTCGGACCAACCCTTTTTCTTCTCTTGTCAGGAGAAGAAAAAGGGTTGATGGAAAAAGAAGAGAAGGAGGGGATTACTTCGTAATCCCTCAAAAAATATGATAATAATTCTTTTTTCTTTCCGTGAAGCTACCTGTATGCCGGGGTTCGAAAGGGTATAAGGTGTAAGTGAGTAAAACTTAAACCTTACATCTTTACACCTTAAACCTTAGAAAATCCCCGTGAGCCCATTAAAAGGGTGAGGGAAATGAATGCTGAAAAAATTAAAAAAGAAGTCGGGAAACATATTGATAAACTGAGAAGAGAGTTGATCCAACTCAGCAACAAAATCCATGACAACCCGGAAACAATGTTTCAGGAATACAAAGCATGCAAATGGATTACATCAATACTTGAATCACACAACTTCAGGGTTGAAAAAAATGTTGCAGGATTGGAAACAGCGTTTAAAGCTGTCTGCCCATTTGAGAAAAAATCTCCAAGGATTGCATTTTTAGCAGAATATGATGCTTTACCAGGAATTGGTCATGGATGCGGGCATAATCTCATATCCGCTATGAGTGTTGGGGCGGCAGTAGGACTATCGAAAATCAAGGATTTACCTGGCAGCATTGTTGTCCTTGGAACACCTGCAGAGGAAGGTGGTGGTGGAAAGGTAACAATGATTGAGAAAGGGGTTTTTAATCAAATAGATGCAGCAATGATGCTCCATCCAAACACAAAAAACATTGTGGAAAGAAAAACGCTTGCTGTCAAAGAACTGAAAATAAGGTTTAAGGGAAAATCTGCGCATGCATCTGGAGAGCCTGAGAAAGGGATAAATGCTTTGGATGCTGTGATTCAGACATTTAACAACATAAATGCTCTTCGTCAGCATTTAACTGAGGATGTGCGCATCCATGGAATCATAACAAACGGTGGGTTAAAACCGAACATTGTACCTGATTATTCAGAAGCACTTTTTTATGTTAGAGCATTGGATGACAGATACCTGCTAAAGGTTTTGGAAAAGGTTAAAAACTGTGGTAAAGCAGCAGGTATTGCGACTGGTGCCTCAGTTAGTTTCGAGCTGGGAAGTGGATATAAATCAAAAAAACTCAATCCCACATTATACAATGTTTTTGCCAAGAATTTTGAACGCTTTGTATCAACAGATAAACCACCCGAACATGGTGGGCTTGGCTCCAGCGACATAGGGGATTTATCCTGGGTTGTTCCTGCAATACACCCATACATCTCCATATCTAAAAAGGACATACCCAGTCATTCAGTAGAGTTTGCCAGGGCTGCAAAATCCGGGATGGGGAACAGAGCAATAATTGTTGGTGCAAAATCACTTGCATACACAGCCATAGATTTATTTACAAACCCTGAGCTTATGAGAAAGGTCAAAAAAGATTTTGAAAATATCTAAACTGTCAGTAAACATGCAGTAAAAACTCGCAAAGGTTTATATCATC
>JASEEW010000171.1 GCA_030019485.1 Thermoplasmatales archaeon
CCATTTGGGTCATGGATGAAATAAAATCTGAAATATTAAAAAATATCCTGGGAAAAATATGAAAAACAAAAACAGGTTCGGAAACATTGCATTAAAGTCATTCATAGCAGTTGCAGTAGTGATAATGCTTCTCAGTGTGCTACCAAGTCAGGCGGAAATCCATGAAAAAAACAGGTATAAACTGATGGGTATCTTATTATACTATCAAAAATATTACAATTATAACATACCCTTGTGATATTTGTGATAAAATGACATTAGAAAACCCGTACCAAACAGAGTTTCCTGCAGACCCTAAGACTTTCGTGGGTCGGGAAAAGGAACTTAGTCTGTACGCAAAGGCATTAGATAATACAATATACTCCAAGCCTCCAACACCAGTTAACATTGCAGTACTGGGCGATTGGGGAATAGGCAAAACATCACTAATTAATAAATTTGCAGATATTGCAGAGAAAAAAGACTGCCTGGTGTTTAAGAATACTTTAACACCCCAAAAATGCAGAAGTACGGAGCAGTTTTTTTATGACACCCTAGAAAGCATTCATCATGAAATGTGGGATAAAAGCGGTGTTTCAACCAAATTAAAAGAAAAAATATCTGAATGGAAAATCGAGTCTTTAAAGATATCAGGTTTAACTCTCAGGAAGGAAAAAATCATGCCTTCAATAGCCACAAATTTTTATTACTCGCTATATTCATTATGGGAAAAAACAAAAGATAAAACAAAATGTATCCTAATATTGTATGATGATTTTCACTATCTAGTCGGGCAAAGCCCTGATTTTTTGTATGATATGAGAGGTGTTTTTCAAGATTTAAGGGATAAAGGTTGCAGGTATATGCTGATTTTAACAGGCTTGGAAGATACTTTCAAGCATGTTAGAGGAATAAGTGAGCCTTTGATGAGGTTTTTTGAGCATTTAGAGTTAAACACATTTAATTTTGAGGAAACAAAAAGGGCTGTAGAAAAGCCGTTAGAGATCAAAAATATTAATCTGAAGATTCCGGATGAGGTTATAGAAAGGATACATAATGCTACCCTAGGGCATCCCTATTTTGTAAAATTTATAGCTCATGATTTATTTGAGTATAAATCTGAAGGCATCGTTGATTTAAGGTTTTTTGCTACTATTTACCCAAAAATATTTGACCATTTATCAGCCTCTAGATTTATTAAGGACTTGGCAATAGCAAGCAGTATGGAAAGAAGTGTTTTGACAAACATGGCAAAAAAAGAAGATATTATAAAAGTTAAAGATTTAAAAGTTAGGAATGTAGGAATGCATTTAAGCAGGCTGGAAGATAAAAAACTTGTTAAAAAGGTTAACAGGGGTGAGTACAAACTCTATCACCCGTTATTCAAAGAATATTTGAGCAGCAGGAGATTCAAATGAAAAACAAAAATAAATTCGGAAGCATAGTCATAAAATCATTCATAGCAGTTGCAGTAGTGATAATGCTCCTTACTATCACCCCTGGTGAGGCAATCCAAGCCCAAGCTGAAAACAGTAAAAATTATCCCAAATTTATCCCAAATTTATCCCAAAACAGGAAGGTTGTTTCCATCATAATACTGTGCTTTATGATACTCAGCACACTCCCAGTATCATTCCATAATGTTAAAGCAGAAGAAGCAACAGAAAATTTAATATCTTGTTACAATTGTTGTGATATTAGAAATACTAGGGATAGGTGGTAAAAATGGTAACAACAAAATCGGAGCTGATAAAAAGTGCGGTGCTGTTTGAGGAAGAGGTGCTCAGGCTTGGTCTGCCTGTGTGCAGGGAAAAGTTGAAAAGGTTTGAGAAAAAGCACAAAATGAGAACAGAAACATTCCTCAGAAAGTTTGAGAAAGGCATGCTGGATGATAAGCCAGAATGGTTTGACTGGCTTTTTGAATACAAGGCATATAAACACCTTAGAGAAAGATTAGGGGCTATTAGGCAGATAGCATGATTCATAAATACTTTGCAGAAATCCAGGAAAAACTGACAGAAATCAAAAGTCTGATAAAGGATAGTATTGTAGAGTTCAGAGCAGTTTCGTCTGAGATGGGAATAATCAAGGGTAAGATAACGTTCATTGACGGCTCAATACTGGATTTCAGGGAACTTGCTTCAAATGAGGAACATGATTACAGGTTTCAATGGATGAATGTCACAGACATGTAAAAAACAGGGTGTTTTCATCCAAAGAGGTTAACACCCTTTGGGTCATGGATGAAATAAAATCTGAAATATTAAAAAATATCCTGGGAAAAATATGAAAAACAAAAACAGGTTCGGAAACATTGCATTGAAGTCATTCATAGCAGTTGCAGTAGTGATAATGCTTCTTACTATTACACCGGGTGAGGCAATCAATGCCCAAGCCCAAAAAACCGCAAAATCCGGAGACCCACCCTTAAACGAACTTGTCTCAGGCGTAGGGGCGCAAGCAAATGACAATTTTGGTTGGAATGTTAGCTACGCAGGTGATTTGAATGGTGATGGCATCTCCGATTTGATTGTTGGAGCGCCATTTAATGATTCTGCAGATGGCTCTAAAACAGATTGTGGTGCTGTGTACATATTTTTCGGATATTCTGGTATAAGTTCAGGCGATCTTAATGCTGTAAATGCAAACATAACAATATATGGCGCAAACCAAAGCGACCATTTCGGGTGGAGTGTGAGTGATGCAGGAAACGTTGATGGTGATGGAGACTGTGTGATTATCGGCGCGCCTGATAACGATACCGCAGATGGTAGTAAAGCATCTGCTGGTGCGGTTTATATTTTTAATGCATCCGCATTTACATCCAGTGGTGTTACATATTCTGCTACGGATGCGAATTATACGATTTATGGTGAAAATGCTGGGGATATGTTTGGTTTTTCTGTTTCTTATGCAGGGAATGTGGATGGTGCAAGTAATGATGATATTATCATCGGTGCTCCGGGTAGGGAGTATTTTTATGATAATA
>JASEEW010000172.1 GCA_030019485.1 Thermoplasmatales archaeon
TAAATTTTAACTTAACATGTCGTTCCAGATTTTTTCTTCATAGGTTAGAATGTAACTAATATTTGCTTTTGAGTAAAGCAATTCATATACTAAACCTTTTGCGTAATAATAATTTTGATATAGGAGAAATGCAATATACTTCCTGAAGAAAGTATCTTAAAAAGAGGGATGGGGTGCAATAATGTTAAAATATGTTAAACTGTCTAAAAAACCAAAAACGTTTAGGACGTTCACAGGGCTTACTATAGAGGAATTCGATGATCTCTATACAAAAATAGAGACTAAGTGCCTGCAATATGAAACAAAAAGACTATATCGGGAAGATAGAAAAAGAGCCGTTGGAGCGGGTAGGAAGTTCAAGTTAGATCTTATTGATAGGCTTCTGATGCTCATGGTGTATTATCGATTATATATTACATATTGCCTTTCAGGGTTTCTTTTTGATCTGGATCAGAGCAATGTGTGCAGAAACATTAAGCATATTGAGCCGCTGGTAAAAGCATGCATACCCTTACCTGAGAGGGTGTATAAGAAAACAAGAAGAACAGGGGATATAGATGAGCTTTTGGAGTATTTTCCTGAAATGAAGGTTTTTATTGATGCAACTGAGCAGGAGATACCACGACCTAAGAATAAGAGAAGAAGGAAGAATTACTATTCAGGAAAGAAAAAGAGACACACTGTAAAGACGCAGATAATGGTGAATAAGAAGGGAGTAATACTGCATAAAACCAGGTATGTCAACGGAAAGAAACATGATTATACCTTGTTCAAAAAGAAACCTCCGCCACCATTACATCCTAATGTTGAAGTGGGTATGGACCTGGGTTATCTGGGTGCAGAAAAGGATAATCCTAATTTGAAGGTAAATATTCCTGTTAAAAAGAAAAAGGGGAAGGAACTCAGCAAAAAAGATAAGAGGCATAATAAAAGGTTGAGGAAGGAAAGGGTTGTAGTTGAACACACAATAGGAAGGATGAAAAAGTTTGGCATCATGGGAAATGCGTTTAGGAATAGACTTAAACGGTATGATAATATGGTTTCTATTGTATCGGGTTTGGTGAATTTCAGATTGATGAATTGTCAGGATGGATTTGATCTATCGACATTTATTGGTTAAAAAAAGCCTAAAAGACAGGTATATATTAGAGGAGATTAACAAAAAGTTAATAATTACGCAAAATGTCTATTATAGTTGTAAAACCTACCAAACATTTTATAAAGTTAAAACACAATCCCAAAAAATATGAAGATTGTTGAATGCGTACCAAACTTTAGTGAAGGCAGGGATAAATCAGTAATAGGGGCAATAGCTGGTGCAATAAAGGCTGTTGATGGGGTGAAGTTACTGAATGTAGACCCTGGTGCAGATTTTAACAGAACGGTTTACACCTTTGTTGGAGAACCTGAGCCAGTCCTTGAAGCGGCTTTTCAGGCTGCGAAGGTTGGTATAGCCCTTATTGATATGAGGAAGCATAAAGGAGAACATGCTAGGATTGGCGCCTTGGATGTTATGCCTTTTATTCCTATTAAAGGTGTGACTATGGATGACTGCGTTAAACTTTCAAAGCGGTTTGGTGAGAGAATGGCAAAAGAACTTGGGGTGCCAGTTTTTCTTTATGCAAACTCTGCTACAAAGCCTGAGAGGGTTAGACTTCCTGACATACGAAAAGGTGAATACGAGGCGCTTGAAAAGAAGTTTAGTGACCCGGCGTTTAAACCAGATTACGGCGAACCAAAATTTGTTCCAAAAAGTGGTGCAACTGCAACTGGTGCGCGGGAAATCCTTATTGCCTATAATATTAATTTAAACACAAATGATAAATCCATTGCTTCTAAGATTGCAGGAAAGATTAGAACCAGTGGAGTTATAAAAAAGGATGAGCGGGGTGAAAATATAATTGGAGCAGACGGTGAACCTGAGCGGATTCCTGGTCGTTTTAAAGAGGTTCAAGCAGGCGGCATGATGTATGATGAAAATATTGCACAGGTATCAATGAACCTCTTAAATTATCATAATGTGAATCTCCATGATGTGTTTGAAGCAGCAAAGGAAGAAGCAGAAAAACTTAGTGTAAAAGTAACTGGAAGTGAAATTGTAGGATTAGTGCCAAAAGAAGCGCTTGTATTAGCAGGGAAATTCTATTCAGAAAAAGAAGGGAACAAAATATCAAATGAAGAAGAACTGGTTGCAGTAGCAATAGATAAACTTGGGTTGTCCAATCTTTACTTATTCAAACCCGAGGAAAAGGTAATAGAATACATGGTTGAGGAAGCTGGACATCTGGCTTCTCTACCCGTAAAGAGTTTTTTGTCCGAGCTTGCATCCTCATCACCTGCACCAGGAGGGGGCAGTGCGGCAGCATTATCAGGTGCACTTGGTGCGGCATTGGTTTCAATGGTTTGCTGTTTAACAATAGGAAAGAAAGGATATGAGAATGTTTCAGATAAAATGAATGAGGTTTTGAAAAAATCGAATGCGCTGAAAGAAAAACTTATATTGCTTATTGATGAGGACACAAAGGCTTTCAACAATGTTATGGCTGCATACAAAATGCCAAAGGAAACAGATGAGGAGAAGGGAAAAAGGAGAAATGCGGTTCAGGATGCGCTTAAAAACGCCACAAATGTTCCTCTTGAGGTGATGAAACAATGCATAAATGTTCTTACCCTTACAAAAACAGTTTCTGAAAAAGGAAATAAGAGCTCTGTTTCTGATGCAGGTGTTGCCGCATTGATGTCATGGGCCGGGATGAACTCTGCTGCGTTGAATATTGAAATAAACCTTTCTGGTATAAAGGATGAAAAATTTGTTTCAGAAACGAAAAACAAGCTTGAAATGCTAACATCCAATGGAGAAAAAATAAAGGATGAAATCATTAAAACAAAGGGTGTTGGAAAATTATCCCTTTGAGAGTTTATCCTCATTTTTTTTCAATAG
>JASEEW010000173.1 GCA_030019485.1 Thermoplasmatales archaeon
TAATTATAATGAGGAGATATCGCGTTTCTAGCAGATGGATTTTTCGGTAAAAACTTCAAAAAGCTAAACAATTACGAAATACTTTTGACTGCTTCAATCAACCTGAGAATAATCCCGATTTTCAGATAACCTCTATTTTTCTAATTAACTCTTTCAGCCTCCAAGCTTTTGCTACCTCTTCTTTAACTGAAAGTAAGTGTTTGTCACCGGATACAATGTCAGCATCTAATGCAAGAGCGCATGCCAAAACAGGAATATCCTTTTCATCCTTCAGGCATCTCTCTGCATATCTTTCAGCATTCTTGTATATTTCTTTATCAACCCATTTTATAGGTAAAGATTTGATGGTTTCATTAGTCTCTCTCATAGAATAATCCAGTTTGTCTATTAGTATTCTCCTCAGTTCATCTTGCACGTGTTCAGGTGCAAATAAATCTATCTTTTTCTCTATACCGGCAAGCATGAGTTGCCCAGCATCCGATTTATAATTGTACAATGCTGAGAAAATGATGTTTGTGTCCACAACAACTTTCATTGCAAATCCTCTATTCTCAGTCCTTTTCTTTCCATTCTTTTCCTAAATCTTTTACTGGCTTGCAAATACTTTTTCTTCTTATATTCAACAATAGCACTTCTAATTAACTCTTCTATGCTTCTATATCCCTCATCTATTTTCAGCATTCTTAATTCCTTTACAAGTTCTCGTGAGACAGATATTGTTGTACCCATATTTATCACCAAACAAATATAAATCTATGAATATATAAAACTATTGTTCTATATTTATATGTTGCACAATAGCATTAACACAGCCAGCCATGTGAGAATGTACATTGCAGCATTGCCAATTAATCTCTTTTTATCAAGTTTTGAAATATCCATTCCAAACGGCAGGGAAACAAACTTAAGACCAAAACCGGCAAGTATTCCAACAGCTAATGCAACCTCAAAACTTAGTCTTAGTGTGAGCAGAAGAAAGGACATGACACCGATTAGAACAGAATAGCCCAGCACAATAAAACTAAATTTTGCATCCTCCATCTCTTTTTCCATGAATTCCTTCTCATCAAACTCAGGGAGTTTGAACTCGTATTCCTCATCCTTTTTCTTTTTAGCCATCATAAAGGATAACAACCAAACACTTAAAAACCTTTATGTTGCGACCCTTAAATTGATATACTTTTGTCTGCATATCCCATATATGAAGGATTCTCTGTCAAGTCTTGATATAGCAGTGCTGGTAAACGAGTTTCAAACATTGATTGGTGGTTACATTGAAAAGATATATCAAACTTCAAAGGATGAATTGCTCATCAGAATCAATCTAAAAAAGAAAAAAATAGAACTTCTTATGCATGCTGGTAAATATCTTTGCATTACCAAAAAAAGCATGGCTCCTCCTAAAACACCCACAGTATTTGCAATAACGCTGAGAAAGTATCTGACAAATGCTAGGGTAACAGGCGTGAGACAGCACGGTTTTGACAGAATAGTTGAATTTGATATTGGTAAATACAGGCTTGTTGCTGAATTATTCTCCAGAGGAAATATCATACTTTTGGAAGACTCAAAAATCATTGCTCCTCTTTCCTATCAGAGATGGGCTCATAGAATAATCAAATCTAAAGCAGGGTATGTTTATCCTCCAAGTGTATGCAACCCATTGCTGCTCTCATTTGAAGAATTTAAAGACATCCTAGGAAAAACAAAAAAGGACATTGTCAGGACGCTCGCATTAGATATGAACCTCGGCGGGCTTTACTCTGAAGAAATCTGCTTAAACACGGGGGTAGATAAAAACGCAAAAAAACTGGATGAAAAGGACATGAAAAAGATTCATGATGCGCTTCTTAACTTAATGAGCATGGAGAGGAAGCCGTTAGTTGTTGTCAGGGATGGCAGGATGGTTGATGTTGTACCAGTAAAACTAAGTATCTACAGGGACTGTGAGATGAAGGAATGCCCTTCGTTCAACGATGCTGTGGACAGATTTTTTTCGGAAAGAAAGGAAATAACGGCAGAGGAGAAAAAATCATCAGAGTATAGTGAGATGATGGAGAAATATGAAAGACAGCGCAGGCAGCAGGAAAATGCTTTAAAAAAGTTTGAGAGGGAAATAACGGAGAGCAAGAGAAAAGCTGACCTGATTTACGAAAACTACACTTTGGTGGATAAAATACTTCAAGTCGTGAAGAAACAGGATGTAGAATTTTTCAAGGAAATAGTGGAAGAAAACAGAAACGAGGGATGGGTTGAATTATTGCTTGGGGAAACAAGGGTAAAACTCGACATAAGAAAAAACATATCTGAAAATGCAGGATATTATTATACTCTTAGTAAAAAGGCAAAGGAAAAAATGTTTGGAGTGAAAAATGCACTGGACACAACCATGGAAAAAATGAAAAACTTGGAAAAAAAATCTTATGAGAAAAAAGAGGAGAGGAAAACAAAATTTTTCTGGTTTGAGAAATACAGATGGTTCATGTCCTCAAACAATGTTCTGGTAATAGGTGGGAGGGATGCAAAAAGCAATGAAAGAATAGTGAAAAAATATTTAAAAGAAAAAGATAGGTATGCGCATGCAGATGTTCATGGCGCACCAAGCATTATCGTGAAAGGAGCAGATGAGGCAACACTGAAAGAGGCGTGTGTTTTTTCATTAATATTTTCAAAGGCATGGAACATGAAAATCGGCAGCGGCGACGCATACTGGGTTCTGCCAGAGCAGGTGAGTAAAACACCAGGCGCTGGGGAGTTTATTCCAAAAGGGGCATTCATTATCAGGGGCAAAAAAAACTATTTCAGAGGCATAAAAATAAGGGCAGCAATAGGGGAAATAGAGATAGAAAACAAAAAAAAGCTCATGTGCGGTCCTGTGAGCGCAGTAAAAAAGCATTCAAAAAAATATGTTGTTTTTGAGCATGGTGAAAC
>JASEEW010000174.1 GCA_030019485.1 Thermoplasmatales archaeon
CAAAAAAACGTGTAAAATCCTTTTGGGAAAGAAAGTCAGAATGAGTTATATTTATATACTGGAAACACTATTGGAGTAGTGTCTATGTAGTGTATTGTATTTATAATTTTCGTTTTATCCTTGAACGAAAATTCTTAATATCCACTTACCATTACTTCCTTTGGTGATAAATATGAAGCACAAACTTGCATTTGTTGGGTTTGGTGTTGTTGGTCAGGGACTCGGGGAAATACTTGCCGGGAAAAAAAAATATTTGAAAGAAAAATATGATTTTGATTATGATGTTGTTGGTATTTGCGACATGATTAAAGGCAGCGTTATGGATGAGAATGGAATTGACCTAAAAGATGTTTTGAAAAAGGTAAAAAAAACCAAAAAAATTAGTGATAAAAAAATTGAGCCTGTTGAAATGATAAAAAACACAAATGCTGACATTATTATTGAGGTTACATACACTGATCTGAAAACCGGTGAGCCTGCATTTACACACATGAAAACCGCCCTTGAAAACAGGAAGCATGTTGTGACAACAAACAAAGGACCAATCGCTTTGAAGTATAAAGAATTAAAAAGGATTGCTGAAAAAAACAATGTTATGTTAAGGTTTGAGGGAACAGTTCTCAGCGGCACACCCTCACTGAATCTCAGCATAGAGGCATTGGCAGGTGTGGGAATAAGCTCTGTTAGGGGCATAGTTAACGGCACAACAAACTATATTCTTACTGAGATGGAAAAAGGCAGGAAATATGAGGATGTACTGAGAAAAGCGCAGGAGTTAGGCTACGCAGAAGCAGACCCCAGAGGTGATGTGGAAGGATGGGATGCTGTGGGAAAAGCAGTGATTCTTGCAAACACTGTTCTGGGCGGTGATTTGAAAATTAATGATGTGGAGAGAAAAGGAATAACAAAAATCACCCTTAGACAGGTTGAGGCAGCTAGGGACAGGGGTAAAAAAATAAAGCTTTTAGCAAAGGTCTGGAAAGAAAAAGATAAAGTAAGGGCTAGTGTGAAGCCTGAGGAGTTACCATTAACAGATTTTCTTGCCAATGTATCCGGGGTGACAAATGCGCTGACCTTTGAAACAGACAGTCTTGGAAGTGTTACAATAATTGGTCCTGGTGCAGGCGGCATGGAAACGGGACAGGCATTGCTGAATGACATGCTTGCAATAAACAGAATGGTGAGAGCATGAAAGTAGTTAGGGATCAGGGGTTAGGGGTTAGGGGAAAACAAGGAGTTAGGAGTCAGGAGTTAGGGATCAGGGGAAACACAGTCCTTAGTCCCTATCTTCTACAAATTGCGACAGTATGGAGCAATTTGGAGAAGCGAGGAATTGCCCAAGCAATTCCGAAGCTACTAACCCCGAACTTCCCAGCCTCAATGACACTCAAATCGTTGCGACTAGCAAACTGGGAAGTTTGCCCTTGCTACTTGCCAGCCCTAGCCCCTAGCTACTATCTACTAACTACTAATCAGAAGGGGGAATAATGTTCAGTTACACTAATAAAATTTTGGATGTGAATCTAACCTATGGAAAAATAGAAATAAAAGCTCTTGATGAAAAAAATGCAAAAAAATTTGTTGGCGGTAAAGGATTGGGTGCAAAAATACTTTATGACAATCTTAAGAAAAATACTGAGCCTTTATCACCTGAAAACATAATAATTTTTGCAACTGGTCCTCTCACAGGCACGCTCGCCCCTTCTTCTGCGCGCTGGTGTGTTGTAACAAAATCACCTTTAACAAATATTTTCCTTGACTCACAGGTTGGTGGAAGCTTTGGCGTAAAAATGAAAAAGGCTGGTTTTGATTTTATAATTGTCAGGGGAAAATCATCCTCCCCTGTTTATCTGAATGTGACAGATGAAAGCTCTGAAATTGTTGATGCAGAAAATCTCTGGGAGAAAGGTTGCTTTTACACGGAGAAAACACTGAAAAAAGAACTTGGGAAAAATGTGAGTGTTGCAAGTATTGGTAATGCTGGTGAGAAACTTGTCAGATACGCGTGCATATCAACTGATATGTACAGGCAGGCTGGAAGAGGAGGGGCTGGTGCTGTTATGGGCTCAAAAAATTTGAAGGCTGTCACAGTTAAAGGAAACAAAAACCTTGATTATGCAGAACCAGAAAAATTTAAGGAAAACGTGAAAAAGGCATTCAAAAAGGTGAAGGAGCATCATTTCACAATGCTGAGAACAAAATATGGAACGCCTGTATGGGTGAACCCTGTGAACGAAGGGGGTCTGCTTCCCACAAAGAATTTTCAGAAAGGTGTTTTTGAGCATGCGGATGAGATATCAGGGGAAAAAATGAAGGAAAGCATTGTTGTAAAAGATGAGTCATGCCCAGGCTGCCCTATTAAATGCTGGAAGCACAGCAAATCAAAAAACAACCATAGTTTTGATGTTGTCGGTCCTGAGTATGAAACAATAGCTTTGATCGGCTCAAACAACATGATAAGAAGCATAAAAGCAATAGCACACGCAAATATGCTTTGTGATGATTTTGGTCTTGACACAATAAGCACGGGTGATGTTATAGCATTTGCCTCTGAACTAAGTGAAAAAGGAGCAATCAAAGAAAAAATAGAATTCGGTGATGAGGAAAAACTGATTGAGCTCATTAAAAAGATTGGTAAAAGAGAAGATATTGGCAACCTGCTTGCTGAGGGCGTGAAAAGAATATCAGAAAAAATCGGTGGAAAAGACTTTGCGATGCATGTCAAAGGCATGGAAATACCAGGGTATGACCCTAGAGGCGCATTCGGTATGGCACTGGCTTATGCAACATCTGACAGGGGCGGATGCCATCAACGTGCATGGACTGTCAGGGCAGAACTTCAGGGTAATCTAAAACCTGCTTATTCAACTGAGGGCAGGGCAAAGTTTGTGAAGGATGGACAGGATTCAAACGCTA
>JASEEW010000175.1 GCA_030019485.1 Thermoplasmatales archaeon
ATCAGAACACGGCTGCCTTTCATGATTCTCACTGTCGCATCCGGTACGGCTTTGCCTTTCTCATCCACAACCGGGATTTCAAGTTCTCTTGGCACAAGCTGCAGCTGTGAAGCACTACCTGCAAGAGCATCCTCAATATGCCTCTTCACATACAGGTTAAATCCTGTCATCTTCACCGCCGCCCTGTCATATGCTTCCTTCTGCAGACCTGTTAGGTCATGCCAGCTGTCCACAGCCCTGTCAAACAGCTCCCTGTGGTCTATCTGCAGCTCTGTTCTCGGATTTGTTGGTTTGAACCATTTCCTTATGTACCTTATCCCTTTCCAGGATGCAGCGGTCACAACATCCCCTATTGTTCCGCTGTACTCGTTTCCAAATATGTTCTTTATTTTCATATCCTATTTACACCTCCTGGGTTTTTAACCCTAAAAAAAGTAATAGACTTTAAAAGATATAGAACCAGTGATTTCTATCCAGATATCCAAAAAAAACTTTGTTGGCTAACCCAAATAAGGGGATGGGGATTTTGTGAAACACAGGATTTAATTTTTGCCCTGTTATAATACGGGTAATCACAGAGTAATTACGGATTAATCTCTGATTAATTATGGAGCAGAAGTGGATTTAAAGAAAAAAAAAGTTTGTTTTTTTATGTTTCTTTCATTTTCAGGCTCATGAAAAGATTAAAACCTGACATGCTCATGCCTTCTGCAAGTTGTTTATATGTTTCCTTTTCTTTCTCTGTGAGATTTTTCCATTCCTTAACAGCGTTTTTAAACCTGTCCCTATGGTTCCGCTGTTTCTCTGTCCTAGGATTCCTGGGCACAAAATACCTGCGAACATATGTTTTACCATACCTGTTATAGGTGACTATTCTATCACCATGAGCAACACGTTTATAAATCTCAGCCAATAAAAATAAATTATTACTCAAGATGCCACCCCCTCATCAAAATAATCCCTTATAGCCTCCAGAATCAAATCCTGCATAGGCTTACCTGTAGACGCACTTTTCAATCTCAGATAGGTTAATACCTTTTCTGGTAGTGCTATACAGGTTTTCCTCCTACCATTTAAGGAACCTGCTATATCCCTGTTCCCTGTTAATGAGTGCTTTATATTTTTGCTATCCATTTATATACAATATGTTGTTATCTCTATATAAATATGGGGATTTCTATCTACAACAGGGGGGTTATTTAGAGGTGCTACTTTGTTCCTGATTCAACCACCCCTTCTCTTCTTCTTCATTTTTCTTAGGGCGTGCCTGGAGCGAAGTGGCATCCCCCTGAAAATAGGGGGACCCCTGAGCGGAAGGCACGCCACAAACGCAATAGTTTTTCGTTGTGCAGACCTGTGAACCTTCGTATGTGCCTATCGGCTTAGATTTTGCACAACTACGGTATCACGATATCGCCGTTTTGTCTGCACCCACGACAAAAACAACCTACCGTTCTGCGGTATATTTACCTCATTACGATATCTTGATGCTGCCAAAAAAACGGGAGCTGCTGATTGCACAATCGTAAGAGAAAGGCGGGCGGGTAACTGCATCAATATCTCCGCCCGCCTGTTACATAAAATTAGCAAGCATTTTCTGCTAAGAGGTGAACACTTGGTGAACACTTTGTGAATACTTTTAACATAAAAGTGAATACTTTGTGAACACTTTTAAAAACGGTTTATCGTATATAAGGGTGAATACTATGAATACTTTATGCCACTTTTTGATGTTTTTGGATTTTGCTTTCTTGAAACATCTTTGCGGCTTATTCAATCCCTAACTGCAACATCTTTTTTATCAAGAACTTTTGCACACCCTTGTTTTGTAATAATTTAGAGAATTTTTCATCCATTTTCTTCATTTCATCCTGTAATGTCAAAGCAGTTTGAAGGTCCAACACCACACCACATCTAGTACAAAATTTCCCAGTCGCCTTATTAATAAAACCGCATCTTGAACATTTCTTTGGCGCGAGTGTTTCTTTTGTTTTTTCTTCATCTGATGGTTTTAATCCTCTAAGTTTTAGTATGGCGTCATCAACGTCTCTGCCTGAAAGGTGAACGTATGTTGCGGGGATATCTGAGCCTTGGACCCAGCCAAAGTATTGATTCATTTGCGCTTCAGTGATATTTTTTGAAAGAAGTGTTGCTCTGCTGTGCCTGAAGTTGTGCGGATTGACTTTCTTTTTTATACCTGCTTTTTCAGCCACTACCTTTAACATTTTTCTAAATGCTGCGTAATCCAGCGGTTTGTTTCTTCCTATGTTTCCTATGCCAACCCATAACGGCACGTTTGGTTTATCTTTGAATGGATGGTTTTCTATCCATTCTGCAAGGTATGGTGTGGAATCAATCAATGGGATGCGTCTCATACCGGTTTTTCCTTGTACTACTATTCGTGTAATGGTGTCTTCAAAGGCAACGTTTTTTATTTGCATTGTTAAGAGTTCACCTACTCTGCATCCTGATTCCCAGCATATGGAAATGAGTGCTCTGTCTCTTGAGTAACGGCAATGAGAAATCATTTTTTTAACTTCTTCTTCTGTTAGGAGTTCATCTGGTAATTTGTTGTTGTTTAATTTATCGCCTGTTTTGATCCATTTAATGCATTTTGGGTATTCTTCACCGCCGTTTATCCATTTGTAAAATTTCTTCAGAGTGACTTTAAAATCTAATTTTGTTCTTGGTGCATAATCTGTTTTCTCTATGGTACATAAAACCGTTTCTATGTCGTTTTTTGTTACATCCTCAAAGTTTTTGTTTAACATTTTTGCAAGCTTGGGTAAATCATTAAGATACCGTAATACGCGTGCGGGGCCTATTCCGTTGGCGATGCAGTGTTTCTGGAAATCAAGAATTTTTTTCTTATTGTGTGGACTGATTTCTTTTGACTCTTCGATTG
>JASEEW010000176.1 GCA_030019485.1 Thermoplasmatales archaeon
GAGTGACAAAGTTAGCAGAATCTTTAAAACTGAACATATTCCCTAAAAAAATGGGGAGTTAAGGATTTAAATACACCAAAAACATAAAAATACCAAAAGGCATTACCCTATGCATGAACGGTAAATACCAGATAATTGAGGACTGCCAGATAGGAAAAGGCACAATCATCAGAAACTTTGTTAATCTTTATGGTTGTACGATTGGTGAGAACTGCAAGATTGCTTCATTTGTAGAGATTCAGCGAGGAGTAAAAATCGGCAACAACTGTAAAATAGAGGCTTTTGCATACCTGCCTTCTGGTGTAACAGTAGAAGATAATGTGTTCATAGGCCCTAGTGTAACCTTCACAAATGATAAGATTCCCAGGGCAGTTGGTGAATGGAGTATTGTGCCAACGCTTGTTAAAAAGGGAGCAAGTATATGTGCAGGTACCACAGTTATCTGTGGGGTAACAATTGGTGAAAACTCAATTGTTGGCGGTGGCTCTGTTGTGACAAAGGATGTTGAGGATAATGTTGTTGTAGTAGGGAAGCCTGCAAAGATTTTGAGGAGGTTGAAATGAAAATACCACCCTGTAAGCCGGTGTTTGATAAGGATATGGAAAAAGCAGCGATTAATGCTTTAAGAAACGAATTCTTTGTTCTGGGTGAAAGCGTTTTTAAGTTTGAAGAAGAATTTGCAAAATATTGCAACACGGATTATGCTGTTGCAGTATCATCAGGTACTGCTGCTTTACATTTATCGCTTATTGCATTGGGTATAAAAAATGGTGATAAAATTCTTACAACACCAATGTCATTCATTGCTACTTCCAATGCTGTTATACATGCTAATGCTACACCTGTTTTTAGTGATATTGATGAAACATGGAATATTGATCCAAAAAAGATTATGATGAAGGAGGGGGTGAAATGCATCATACCTGTTCACCTATATGGCAGACCTTGCAATATGGATGAAATTCTGGAAACTGCAGAAAAAAACAAAATATTTGTTATTGAGGATGCCTGTCAGGCACATGGAGCAGAATATAAGAATAGGAAGGCCGGCAGTATCGGGGGCATTGGATGTTTTTCATTTTACTCTACAAAGAATATGACCGTATGTGGTGATGGGGGAATGGTGACAACAAACGATAAAAATGTGGCAGAAATAATAAGAAAGTTAAGGGATTGCGGAAGAAAATCATCCTATGAGCATGATGTAATAGGATATACTGCCAGATTAAACACAGTCAACGCTGCCATTGGGATAGAGCAATTAAAAAAACTGGATGGCTGGATTAAAAAAAGAAGGGAAAATGCGGAATTCTATAGAAGATTATTGTCCAACATAGAGGAGATTACTTTACCTGTTCCTGAAAAAGATATAAAAAGTGTTTATCACCTATTTGTCATCAGAGCAAAAAGAAGGGATGAATTAAAAGAATTCCTTAAGAAAAATGAAATATTCTGTGGAATTCATTACCAAATACCAATACACCTTCAACCCATTTACAGAGAATTATATAAATACAAGGGAGGGGAATTTCCAGAAAGTGAAAAACATGCTGAGGAGTGCTTGTCCCTGCCAATGTTCCCTGATCTGAAAAAGGATGAGATAGAGTATGTGTGTGATGGAATAAAAGAATTTTATGGGTGAAAGAAATGAAAAAAATAAATGTAGGTGTGATAGGTACTGGTTACTGGGGAAAGAAACACATATATGAATATCATTTGTTGGATAATGTGAATGTTTTGGGGGTGAGTGATATCTCACCAGAAAATCTTGAGTTCTGTAAAAAAGAGTACAATGTGCCATATATTACATCAGACTACAGAGAATTGTTAGAAAATAAAAAGATTGACGCAGTAAGTGTATGCACACCAAACGAGATGCATTATCAGATATGTAGGGATGCATTTGAGGCTAACAAACATGTTTTGGTCGAAAAGCCTATTTCCCTTAGCTCAAAAGAAGCAAAAGACTTGGTTAAAATAGCAAAAGAGAAACACCTCATACTTACAGTTGGACATATTTACAGGTTTAACAATGCTTTACATAAGATGAGGGAGTTTATACAGAAAGGATTTTTTCAGAAGATTTTTATGATAAAATTGCAGTGGACTGCATTGCACCCACCATTAAAGGGAAGAGACATATTGTTTGATTTAGCACCACACTCCTTTGATATACTAAATTATTTGCTTGATGAATGGCCAAAAAAAATTACCTGTGTTGCAAAGACATACAGAAGAAAGGAGCTGGAAGAATCAGCATACATAATAGCAGAGTTTGGGAACAATGTTTTGGGACATATAGAACTAAACTGGCTTGTACCAGGGAAAACAAGAGAAATTTTTATAATAGGAAGTGACAGATGTGCAAGAATTAATGCAGTAAGTCAGGAAGTAACTATATATGAAAGTGGATATGATTATAAGCTTGATATACCAAGAAACAATACTATAAAAGATGAGCTTTCATATTTTGTAAACTGCATTGTGAGTGGAGAGAAAGCCATAAACAGTGGTGAGATAGGTGTTAAGACAATAGAAATGATAGAGGCAGCAAAAAAATCAATGAAAGAGGAAAAAACAATAGGTGCAGAATGCTTGTAAGTGTTGTTATTACAACAAAAAATGAAGAAAAAAATATTGGAGACTTATTGGAAAGTTTAGTTATTCAGGAAAAACCATTTGAAGTAGTAATTGTAGATTCAGAGAGTAGAGATGGGACGCAGAACATCATAAAAAAATATGCAGAAAAACATGATGAAATAAAGTTATACATAAAACGAGGAAAAAGGGGAGAGTGCATGAATTATGCTGTCGAAAAAGCAAAAGGTGGTTT
>JASEEW010000177.1 GCA_030019485.1 Thermoplasmatales archaeon
TCCTGTGAAACCATTTCAAAAGATGTTTTCTTGGATGGCTTAATCCTAGAAAATGTGGGCAATGCTACGCATAGCTCACCTGTATTAGAAAGAGATATCACCTTCTCATGGATTTTCATTACTTTCCCTATTGTTTCATAGTTTAGGGAGTTGGTGTTAAAAGCAGTTATAGTAGTGATAGGGACTTCCTTGCTTGCTCTAAGAATTTTTTTCCCGGATGACACAACAGCATCAATGTTCTCAGGATTAGCAAGGTTGCAGAAATCCATAAGCAATCTTAGAGGGGTGGAGTTTGATTTAGCTAGACTGCACATTTTCCTGATTTTTTTATCAAGTGACTGAAAATCATTTATAGGAAAGATATGCAGCTGTTTATTTTCAGTTTGTTTGGCAAAAATATTCTCAGGATGCCACTTATGGTCTACATCTTCAAATGCATATAAACAAACCTCATTGTTTTTCAAACCGTTCTCCAGAAACGATCGATAGCTGTTGTATTTTTCAACCTTCTGCCCATAAAGAAACAGGAAAGAGTCCCCTTTCTGTATTTCATTGAAAAGAATAACCTTGCTGTCAACTGGTACTAACACATACTCTCTTGAAACCTTTTTAGGCATATATTTCTTCCTCACATACTTATTTCTGCTTTTGGTAGGGTGAAATGAAACTTTGAGCCTCTGCCCATACTGCTTTTAACCCAGATTTTTCCGTTGTGTGCCTCAACTATTCCTTTGGCAATACTCAAACCCAGACCCATTCTCCCAGGCTCCCTTCTAGCTGATGAGCCTCCTCCCACATAGAATTTTTCAAATATCTTTGATTGCTCCCTCTTAGAGATTCCTATACCTGTGTCTCTGACTATGAAATGAACATGTTTCCCTTCATCTTTTGCGCTAACATTAATTTTGCCTCCATTTGGTGTGTATCTTATGGCGTTGGTGAGTAGGTTGGTGAGCAGGTCCTTAATTCTTTTTTTATCTCCAACAATTTTCGGTAAATCCTCTGGGATTTTTAATGATATTGTGTGTCCTTTTAGGTCTGATAGGGTTTTCACACTCTCTGCAGCATCATTTACAATTTCCTGAATGGATATATTTTTTTTCTCAACAACGAACCTTTTGGATTCCATTCTTGAGATGTCAAGCATGTCTTCAACCAGAGCAATCATGTGTTTTGTCTGCTCTGCCAGGGTTTCTGTTACCCTTTTTTGTTCTTCTAGGCTGTTTATTTTACCTTTTTCCATAAGCTCAATATAGCTGGATATTATTGTTAACGGGGTTCTCAGCCCGTGTGATGCGGCTGATATAAAATCTGATTTTATATTATCTGCTTCTCTCAGCTCTGTGTAGGCATTATCCAGTTTCGCGTAGGATTCTTTTAACTCCTCCTCCAGTCTTGTTAATTCTGTTACATCCTCCACAAGTATCATAGCTTTGCTAACCTCACCATATTTATCTGTTAACGGTCTGACCTTGTAAAAGTATAAGGTACCGAATCTATCCCCGGGTGCGTGTCCTCCCTCAAAAGGTCTCCTGGTTCCAATCGCCATTCTTATTTTTTTATCCAGACCCATGTGTTTAATAGTATCGGATGGTAGTACTTTCCTGATATTTTTGCCGATTACATCCTTAGGTTTTTTTCCAGATGCTTCGTAATAGTGTGGGTTGGCATAAACTATTTCCAAATCCCTGTTCACTATAAGAATTGTGCTTGGTATAGATCCTATGATGTCCTCATGGTATTCCCTTACTTCCTCAATGCCTCTTACCATTTTATACCACCCTCTTTGGATATATTTTGTATGGTTTTCAGAAGCTGGTCTATTTTGAAAGGCTTCTTGATGAATGCTTTTGCACCTGCTTTTATGCAGCTTTTTTCCAGTCCTGGTTTTCCTACTGCTGTGACAACAACAATTTTTGCGTTTTTGTCCTGGTTTAAAAGTTTTTTTGTTGTTTTCACACCATCCATTCCAGGCATTAGTATATCCATGATGACTATGTCTGGTTTTGATTCCCTGTATTTTTCCAATGCCTCTTCCCCACTGGTTGCTTGAACAACCCTGTAATCATAGCTTTCTAGAACATCTTTGAACATTTTTTGTACGCCTGCATCGTCATCCACAACCAATATATTTTCCGCCATCCTATTCACCTTCCTCATTTCTTTCCTTCTTTTGGCAGGGTGAAATGGAATGTTGAGCCTTTGCCAACCATGCTTTCAACCCAGATCTTTCCACCATGTGCTTCCACTATCCCCTTTGTGATAGGCAAACCAAGCCCCATCCTGCCAGGCCCTTTTTTCAATGAAGATACTTTGGACATGTAAAACCTCTCAAATATCCTCTTCTGCTCCCGCTTTGGTATACCCACACCTGTGTCAGAGACGCTAACCTGCACATGTTTCCCCTTGTCCTCCACCCCTATCCTGATTTTCCCTTTGGGGGGTGTGTACTTGATAGCATTTGTTAATATGTTTGTTAATGCCTGAGAAACCCTGGACTCATCACCCCTGATTTTCGGAAGGCTGGATGGAAGGTCTACTGATACCTCATGACCTCTTATATCTGTTAATACCTCTGTTTTTTTAACAGATTCATGCACAACTTTGGGTATTGATATCGTTCTGGTTGAAACCGTAAACCTTTTCGCCTCCATTTTTGAAACATCCAATAACTCGTTAACCATATCTATCATATATCTTGTTTGAGCCAGCGTAATATCCAATTTGTCTTTCTGCTTCTTTGTAAGCTTTCCAAAAGCACCTGAGTTTAGC
>JASEEW010000178.1 GCA_030019485.1 Thermoplasmatales archaeon
TACCTATTCCGAAGCTTGTATTTTCTCTCATTTTGTATCACCAAACAAAATGAGGATATGAGCTTCTTTAATCTTTACTCATGTGGCGAAGTCAGGTTAATAATAAAACGCAGTATTATTTCTATGATAATCTTGATAGAATATACACATTTGATTCAAATGGTAATCCAGTAGCAAGGTTTGTACACAATCCTGTAATCATTGATGAGCCAATAAGCATGCAAACAAGCACTGGGACTTATTACCATCTATTTGGTGGTCTTGGTAGTGTGACCGGCTTGACTGTTGGAGCAATGGAGAAAATCTTTATAGAAATGTTTTTTAGTGTCTAAGCCGTTTCAAAAAAATGGTGAAAGAATGAAAATCCTTGTTTCTTATCCTGAGAACTGCACAGGCTGCAGGTTTTGTGAAATGGTATGCTCGCTTGCCAAGGAGAACATGGTGAATCCAAAGAAAGCAAGACTGAGAATAGAGAGAAAGAATGTTATCAATGATGTGCCTGTTGTGTGCACCCAGTGCGGTGAATGCATTGACACCTGTCCCCAGGAGGCAATATCAAAAGATAATGGGGTTGTAAAAATTGATCCTGATTCATGTGTTGGTTGTGGTGCCTGTGTTGAAGCCTGCCAGTTCAATGTAATAACCATGATAAACGATGTTGCTGTGAAATGCGATTTATGCAACGGTGAGCCTTTGTGTGTTAAATACTGCTCTCAGGGTGGAGTAAAGTTTGAGGAGGTGGGAGCATGATGGTAGTTAGGGATCAGGGATTAGGGGTTAGGGAAAAAGAGGTGAAAGCATGAATGGCTACGGAGGAAAAATCCTAAGGATCAATTTGTCGAACAGAAAAGTCTCAGAAAAGGAAACACCAAAGGAACTAATCAGCAATTTTCTTGGAGGTGACGGTTTTGGAACAAAACTATTATATGATGAAGGCAGCAATCCTCCTTTTTCTGAGAAAAACCCTGTTATAATAACACCCTGTTTGTTCACAGGTTTTCCTGTTCCCACAGCAGGCAAAACAATATTTCATTCAAAGTCGCCATTGACAAACATGTATGCTGAGTCCGTGACAGGCGGGGGCGTTGGTGCAGCAATAAAGCATGCAGGATATGACAGCATGGTAATCACAGGCAGCTCTGAGAAACCGTGCTATGTTTATGTAGAGGATGAAAACATTGACATCAAGGATGCTGATTTCTGGGGTAAAAACACAAGGGAAACAGCGGAGATAATAAAAAAGGAAAATGGAAATGATGCTGTTGTTGCATCCATAGGCATAGCTGGTGAAAAACTTGTGCGTTTCGCATGCGTGGACTGTGAGGACAGGCAGGCAGGAAGGGGGGGCATTGGTGCTGTTATGGGCTCAAAAAAACTGAAAGCAGTTGCTGTTAAAGGCTCAAAGGATTTAACACCAGATGCTCCAGAGAAACTCCTTGGGCTTGCTGAAAAATGGTATAAACCAATGATAGAAAGTAGTGCATACAAGGATGACACAAAATACGGCACAGGTGAGTTTCTTGAATGGATGAACAACGAAAGAGGAACATTCCCAACAAAAAACTGGCAGGCCGGTACATTTGATGCTCATAAAACAATATCACCATACTACTGGGCGCCAATCTATGTGAAAAAAAACAAAGCCTGCCTCAGCTGTGTTAAACCGTGCGGCAAACTTTTCAAAATTGAGTCTGGTAAATACAAAGGAGCAGTGCTGGATGGAATAGAGTACGAAACACTTTTCTCACTCGGCTCAAACTGCGGCAACCCTGACCCTGAGGCGCTTGCAAAAGCAAACGAGTTATGCGACCTTTACGGTGTTGACACAATCTCATGCGGTGGTGCTATTGGTTTTGCCATGGAGATGTATGAGAAGGGAATACTCACAAAAAAGGATACGGATGGGTTAGATCTGAAATTTGGTAACTCTGATGCTGTACCAATCATGGTTGAGAAAATAGCGAAAAGGCAGGGTATAGGTGATATCCTTGCTGATGGTGTCAAAAATGCTTCAAAGAAGTTCCCGGGCTCAGAAAACTTTGCCGTGCATGTCAAGGGCATGGAGCCGCCAGCCTATGATGTCAGGGGAATAAAAGGCATGGGTCTCGCATTCATGACCTCACCAAGAGGGGCATGTCATCTAAGAAGCGGTGCATACGCTTTGGAGCTAACAGGAAAATTCTGGAAATTTGAAGGGGTTGACAGGCTTTCATCAAAAAACAAGGGTGAGGAAATAAAATCCATGGAAGACTTCATGACAGTATATGACATTCTTGGTGTGTGCAAGTTTTCGCGTGGAATTTATCTCATAAGCGGTGTTCTGGATTTTGTTGAAGCAATCACAGGGATGAAACTTTCTGAAAACGAAATACTGAAAATTGCTGAAAGAACAAACAATCTGAAAAGAATGTACAATGTCAGGGAAGGGGTAACAAGAAAATATTTTAAACTGCCTAAAAGAATAACATCAGAGCCAATACCAGAGGGTGTTTCAAAGGGAAGCTACATAAAACCTGAGGAGGCAGAGGAGATGCTTGACAACTACTTCAAAGCGCGCGGATGGGATAAAAACGGGAACCCTACACCTGAAAAATTAAAGGAGTTAGGACTGGAGAGTATCTAATTGTAGTGCCTAAAAAACCATAAAATTATCCCATGAGGTTTTAAAGGGTGTTGGAAAATTACTCCTTTGAGAGATTATCCTCATTTTTTTCCATAGTTTTTAATCACCTAGAGAGCATTTCCTATATTTAGGGATGGGAAAATGACCC
>JASEEW010000179.1 GCA_030019485.1 Thermoplasmatales archaeon
TATTTTTACCATCCATTCAGGATGTAAGCTTGAGAGGAAATTTTTTTGGGAAAAGACATAACAAAAAATGCACCACAAATTATATATAGGACAGGCTACATAATTAGTAGATAGGGATTAGAGAATAGGGGTTAGGGAAAAAGTATCGTCACCCTAATCCCTAACTACTAACCCCTGATTACTTGACTTGGGTGAGAGGCATGAGGATAAGAAAAATTGTTCTAATTGCCGGGGCGGCACTGCTTGTTTTAGTATTACTTATGATTCTCTCATCAAAGGTGACTGCGGAGAGGGTTAAAGCTACCCCGACTGATGATTTGACTGATGATTTAAAGGCAGACATTACTGATAATCATGATATAGGTATCAATATAGCTGATGTAGCTAATGGTGTGGCTGATAAGGTTGAGCAGATTCAAACATCAGATAAACTGTTGAGCGGGAATGCATTAAAACCTGACCTCACCATCAAAAATGTTGTGTTCATTGAAAGCCCGAAGTGCGGTGATGTAGTTACAGTGCATCTGAGTGTAAAGAATGTTGGCAGCATCCCTGCTATGAATGTGAAAACAGGTTTTTACATTGACAACAAGGAAATAGAAACAAAAAATGTTATGAGCATCAGAAAAGATGATGTGACTGAATTAACATTTTCATGGAAAGCGGAAACAGGTGAGCATTCACTGATGGTGTATGCTGACCCCTATGAGGAGATAGATGAAATCAATGAGAACAACAACATGTATGCTGCTACTTTGAATGTAGCAGGTGAAGGAGGCCAAAACATGGTGGGGAGTGAGCCACCACCGATTATCAGCAAGGATGCTGGTGCTGTTGTGGCAGCAGTCGGCGCAGTTTCCATGCTCGCACTTCTTGGACTCTATTCTGACAAGTACAGGTTTTTCACATTGTTTGCGCCGCTTTACACAAGAATCAAAAAGAAGCATGTTCTTGACCATTTCACGAGGGGCAGGATTTATGGGTACATTGAGTCTAACCCTGGCGCGCATTACAACATGCTCAGGGAATCCCTTGGTTTGAACAACGGCTCGCTTGCCTATCATCTCAGGATGCTTGAAAAAACAGAGTATGTGATATCAAGAAAGGCTGGTAAATGCAGATACTTTTACCCATCCTCTGTGAACATCTCAAGAAAGAATGGTCTCAGCAATCTGCAGAACAGTATTCTTGAGAAAATTGTGGAAGCGCCTGACATAACGCAGAAGGAGATTGCTGATGAAACTGGTGTTTCTCAGCAGGTCATAAGTTATAACGTGAAAAAAATGATAAAAAATGGTGTGGTTAAAACCAAGAAAAACGGGAGGGAATCATACATTTATGTTGCTGAGAGTTTTGGAGCATGAGAAAAAAATTTAATTTTTGTAAATTTTTTAGGTATTATCCTTTTTCTAAAATCTTAAAACACTGTGGCTGTTAAATAATCGTTACTGCTCAAAAACAGATAACATTGTCAGAAAATATTTAAGAGTGATAAATTATGGTTTCTGCTTTTTTTACAAAATCTTGTTTTATATAAAGTTCCTTAAAGACTTTTTCGATAAACACAATTGCATTATCCACTGTTTCTTTGGCATGTTCTGAGTCTATATTTTTAATATCGTTAATTTGCTCATAAGTAGTTAGGTTATTACTATATTTTTTTAGATACCTGTATAGGTGCTTGTATTTTGGTGCGTAAGCATTCTTTTTCCCTAACAGGAAGATTCTTGCAGCAAGCTCCGTAGATATTCTAGCGTTGATACACGCAGTACTGTTATCCTTATTTTTAATCATTTGTATTATAGCATTTTTAATCGTTTCTTTTGATTCATACATAAGAGCTCCTATTATGCTTTTCGTTGGTTCCGCATTTTTACATTTTTCAATTACATCAGTGCCGATGCACCCCCTTTGATAAAGCACTCTGCCATTCTTTAATTGTTCTGTAACCCTTGATGATATAACATCTCCATAGCCCCTTTTTATTGCTCGCTCCACAAATGAGAGTGGAAAATATCCTATTTCTGTTCTTCTCTTAACTTCACAGTACTTCGGTAACATATACCTATATCGTACACCATTTTCATCGTTGACTATTACTAAAATATCCAAATCACTTTTTTCTGTCACATTTCCCCAGGCTGCAGAACCTGTGAGTATTACGGCTAAAAACTTCTCATCCTTTTTTAAATCATCAACAAAAAACATCGCTTCATCCATTAATTTTTCTCTAATCTTCATTTTATCGCCTCATGAATGCATTTTATTTTTCTATTTATGATACCTTTCTTAATCAAAAAATCACTGACAAATTCAGTAATCTTCTCATGCTGTGTTTTAATGCTTTTACTGCCATCCATGACAATAACTGGTTTCATTTCTACTAATTCTATTATTAATTTTCTTACGTTTTTTTGAAATTCTATAAATGCTTTTTTTCTGTCTTTTGATGGATTGACATCCAACCCTGCTTCATAGAATGTTATTTCTCTATATTTTGTGATCCTCTCACAGGCAAGTTCAGGAGGAATATCTATTATAATATTCAGGTCAGGCTCAATGATAAAATTAAATACAGTTTTTAACCATTCTTTATCCAAGCCTCTTGCAATACCCTGAGCTATAATTTTGTATGCATATCTGTCACATATCACAACATAATCATCTGCCAGTTTACTTTTTATTATATTTTCAATTCTATATGAAAGGTCAGCACCTAAAAGGAAAGTTCTTGCTTCTGGCGGTATTATTGCCTCACCACCATGTATCC
>JASEEW010000180.1 GCA_030019485.1 Thermoplasmatales archaeon
AGGCAGATAATGTGGTTTTAAGCTCGTTGATTTAAAATAACCGTTCAGTTTCGCAAATGGTCATTTATGCCTTTTTCCAACACGCACGCCTGGTTTTTTATGTCCAGTATGATGCTTTCAGGCGTGATTCTCATACTCAACCCTTTTCCAACTTCCAGTCCTAAAACATCAACAGCCTTCTTAGGAATCCTGAATGCATAGGAGTTCCCGCTTTTATATATTTTTGAAAACATCGTTGTAGACATGATTTTGTTCATCTCAATCGCCTTCCCCATATTTTTTTCATCAACATAGTTCTCATCACATTTTGAGCAGCGCCATCCCTTGACCTTAACATTTCCAACATTGAAGCTGGCAGGCACTGTTTTTCCACCACATCTGCATTTCATTTTGTCATCACCTCAAAAAGATACATGGTGTTGATACTATATAAAGGTTTTTGTTTTACGGTTTGTGTATACTATTAGTTTACACATTATCCATTAATTGGGTTCCCTATTTCAGCATTTTTTTGATTTCCCTTGCGGTTACAGGCTTTATTAGTTTTTTAATTGCTTGGAAGTGTAAATCTGTTGTGAGAATATGGGTGGCGTTGTTTATCATACCTGTTGCTGCTATGAGCGCATCAACTGTGGGTATGTCATAATGAAGTCTAAGCTCCCCTGCTTTGGCAGATACCCTGTAATCAACCTCTCTGAGATTGAGTTCTGATGCAATGATTTCTTGAATGATTTTTCTTGCCTCCTCTTCCGAGCTTTTTCCTATTATTTTATAAATCTCTGTGAGAGAAACAGCAGAGAGCTCTGCTTTAACATGGTGGTTGTCAATTGCTGTTTCAAGCTTCTTATAATGGGGGCTGGTTAAAAGATTTAGGATTTCCATAGTGTCAATGAGTATGGTGATCATTCTTTCCTCATTTTTTCTATCTCTTTCTCCACCTCTTTATGATCAAGGACTATGTTGATTTTTATATCAGAAAGTTTTGTTTTCGGCATTATTCTGACAGTCCCGTCTACATCCTCAAATATAACCACCGTCTTACCGCTTTTTAGCATGTGCTTTTCCCTAAGCATTTTAGGAATTACTATCTGTCCCTTTGTGCTGATTTTGGTTTTATATTCCTGCATCTTACTTTCACCTACCTGTTCTTACCATGTATTTCATAGTATATAAATTCTGCTATTTGTTTACACAGCAGTCACAGTGAACTACGAGGAACTGAAGTTCCTCGCCGTTCGGCAAACTGTTTCAGTTTGCCGAGAGGAAGAACATAGTTCTTCCGAATTCCAAATTGAACTATTAGTTCAATTTGTAAAACTCGCGGTGTAATACCCATCAGGGCAGATGTCTGTGGCTGAGATATCCTCAATCCTTTAATGGTATCAAATTTAATCTTGAGATTTTCTTAAAATCCTTTATGTTGTCTGTAAGCAAACTTGCATTGGAATCCATTGCATGCCTGGCAATTATTGCATCATTTATCCTGATGTTTCTTGAATAACTCAGAGTTACTGCCTCTATTATAGTATCCTTTTCTATTGGGATATAATTAACATACTCTGATGACAGTATCTTTAATGTCCTCTTCATTGATTCTTTGCTCCCTAAAAGCCTGTAAAGTTTGTAGTTCACCTCAGAAATGATTATGGGATTAACTGCTAATGTGTCAGTTTCTACTATTTTTCTATTTTTTCTTTCGCAGTTTCATACTCAGGATATTCTTTTATGTTTGCAAAAATAAATATGTTTGAATCTATGAATATCATGCAGCCCACATCTCTTCCTCAATTTTCTCTAAATCGGTTTTTTTTATTTTCTTCATGCTTACATGGGCGGGTTTTCTTATAGCAGTAAGCAGTGAGTCCTTTTTTCCTGTTATCTTTTTTAGAATTATTCTTTCATCCTCAACCCTAACATCAAATTTATCCCCTGGCTTTACACCCAAAAGTTTCCTGATGCTATCCAACAATGGTATCTGATACTTTCTGTTTACCACAGTTACAGGCATAATAGTACTAAATACATAGCGGGTAATGAAACTTTCGGTTTTACACATCAGTCACAGTGAACTACGAGGAACTGAAGTTCCTCGCTGTTCGGCAAACTGTTTCAGTTTGCCGAGAGGAAGAACATGGTTCTTCCGAATTCCAAATTGAATTATTAGTTCAATTTGTAAAACTCGCAGTGTAATACCCATCAGGGCAGATGTCTGTTTCTGAAACAAAAGGTGTTGGAAAAACATTGTTTGCTGTTTGAGGAGCCCCGCGCCGGGAATGGGATTTTCAAACTTCGGAGAATGTTTGAAAATATGAGGAATCTTTGATTCCGAAGTATTTGAACCCATGAGGAGTACGTGGACTCCTATTGCTCCTCAGGCAACCGCAGTGAACCTGACTGTGCCATCCCGGCACAAGTTATATATACTCTGTTGTATATATATTTGTTTGAGTATGTGGACTCCTAGGTGCTTTCTCAGGCACCCCTATTTTTTAAAAAAATAAATCAAAAAAGAATAGAGATAAAAAAGTTTTTTCGGAGTCAACGGGGGACCCTGTTGAAATATTCTCTCAGGATGTCATTTATATCCAAACCTTTTATTATATTCCTTATGATCTAGAACTTCGAGTACTACTGCTACTATGCGGACCTGTTCTCCAATCAGAGTATAAATCATTCCCCAGTAATTGTCAAGCCTCAGCCTCCAAAGGTTGTTTATCCCATATCTCTGGGCATAATATTTTGGCCAGAGTTTT
>JASEEW010000181.1 GCA_030019485.1 Thermoplasmatales archaeon
CGATTGATTTTAGCTTTCTGTTTAGCTTTTCTTCGTACCCGTAGAGGTCCGGCATCAGCGACTATAACGCATTCTTACGATTTAAACCTATGGTTTGATGCGGGGGCTGAGATTTGAACTCAGGAACCCCTTCGAGACAAGACCCTCAATCTTGCGCCGTTGGCCATGCTTGGCTACCCCCGCTATAATTTCTGAGATCAAACTAGAAATAGGTAATGATAATAGAACAGATATATTTTTTCATGGGCATGTTACGGAAAAATGCTTTGATTTTTCCTAACATATTACGGAAAGTGCCTTCAGTACTTTCCTAATATTTCAGGAAAATCCAGAGGATTTTCCGTGAAATCTTAGGAATTTTCCACTGAAAATTCCGTAAGATCTTAGGAAAAGTCAAACTTTTCCGTAAGATGGTAAGATTAAATATCCTGAAAACGCATATGTCTATTATGAGGATCAGGGATATTCTTATCAATGTTTTTAAGGCACACGGTTTTGCTGTAAGTGGGGAGAGATTGCTGATTGCTGTGAAGGATGGAACAAAAATAATAATCAGCTGCAAGGACAGTGGGACTGCTAAAGAAGATGTTGCTGAACTTTTATCTGTGGAGGCGGATAAAAGGATTTTTGCCTCAGCACATCTTTTTGATGACGAGCTGCAAAATTTTGCCAAAGCATCAAATATTATTTTATGGGATAGGGACCAGCTGGAGAGGGAGATAGGGAAAGCAGTGCTGTTAGCAGGGAGCGATATTTTTTTTGAGAAGAAAGAAAGAAAAGAGTGCATTGTAAAGCCAAAAATTGGACTAAGCGATGCAAAGGCAATTGGAAAAAAATTGGGTGAGCCTTCTGCTGCTCTGGAACTTATACCATACTATGTTTATAACTATTCCTGTGAGGTGCTGGTTGAAGGCAGTCTTGACACTAAAAGGAATACGGGGGTAATTGCTGTTAACAGTATTACAAAAGAAGCAGAAGAATGGAGTATTGATATTGAAACAGGGATGCCTGATTCTGGGTACACGAAACTGCCGACAAGGATTAATGAGAAAAAAGCATGGGAGATTGCTTATCAAAGAATTATTGAACTTAACACAAAGGTTGTTGAGGTTATGGATGAAAGGGATGTAGCGGTTGTTTTTGAGAAGAGAAAGATTAAGCCGAAAGAAGATGCGGTCAGCATAAATCTATCAGGTCTGTATTATTTCCCTGTCTGGAACATAAAAGGAAAAACAGGGCTTATTATTATAAATGCTGTGACAAGTGAGATTATAAAGGAGGAGATTTATAAGAATCCTGTACTTGTTGATGAGAAAATAGATGTAATATAGCAAACTTTAAACCGTTATGCTTCCATACACATATTGATGTTTGACAGGTATGGTAGGGAAATTAGGAGTATGCGCATTTCCGTTACACAGAAATGCAATCTGAGATGCTTTTACTGCCATAATGAAGGGCAGAAGAAAAGTGATGTAGAATTGTCTCCTAGGGAGATTGAAAGGATTGTTGATGCTGGTAAAAGGCTTGGTATCAGAAAACTGAAAATTACCGGTGGTGAGCCGCTTTTAAGGAATGACATTGTTGAGACTGTGGAAAAAATTTCTAGGCATATGGATGAGGTTTCTATGACAACAAACGGCGTATTACTTGGCAAATACATCGTTGCTCTAAAAAACGCAGGGCTGGACAGGGTGAACATCAGCCTTGACTCATTAAACCCTGAGACATACAAATACATTACAGGTGCGAACAACCTTCAGCAAGTAACCGAGGGGATAAAAACTGCTGCAGAAATAATGCCTGTAAAAATAAACACGGTTGTGATGAAAAATATTAATGAAAATGAAACAGAGGATATGACAAAATTTGCCGGTAAAAATAACGCTGCCCTTCAGCTGATTGAAATTGAAACTGACAAAAAACATGCTAATAATAGTTTTTACAGAAAATATCATCATGATTTGCAGGATATTGAGAAAGAATTAAAGGAAAAAGCATTGAGGATCGAGGTTAGAGGCATGCATCATAGAAAAAAATATTTTCTCCCATTTAATGGTAAGGAGGTTCAGGTGGAGGTTGTTAGGCCGATGCATAATTCAGAGTTCTGCAGAAACTGTTTTAGAATAAGGGTGACCTCTGATGGAAAAATTAAACCATGCCTTTTTGACTCCAACTGCGTGGACATAGCGGGTTTAATAAAAAATAATTCAGATGACAATAAAGTAATGGAAGCATTTGAAAAAGCAATAAATATGAGAAAACCATACTGGTGATGAAATGAAAATAACAGTAAAGTTCTTTGCAGGGCACAGGGAAGCGGTTGGGAAGGAGAAAATTGAGATGAATGTTAAAAAGGATGCGACAGTAAATGATGTGCTGAACAGTTTGATAAAAAGGTATCCTAATCTTGAGGAGTTGAAGGAATACACAATAGTTTCGCGGAATCACAAATATGCGAAACTAAATGAAAAACTCAAAGAGAGGGATGAGCTGGCATTTTTCCCACCGGTTGGCGGTGGATGATTTATGATTAAAATAACAGAAAACGATTTCTCCCTAGACACGATTATCAGAAAGATGAAAAAACCGGAGGTCGGCGCGGTTGTCTCATTCCTTGGCATAGTGAGAGATGATAGGATAAATGAGATGAAAATAGAAATATATCGTGAAATGGCTGAAAAGGAACTAGAAAAACTTGAAAAAAATGCAAGAAAAAGATTTGATGTGAACGAGATAAAAAT
>JASEEW010000182.1 GCA_030019485.1 Thermoplasmatales archaeon
CAATCATGCAAGCGTCTTTAGATAGGTTTGTATCAACGTAAGAAGCCCAGCCGTTTACGGCTGGGAGTACATCACATCAATGTTTTTGTCAAATAAAAATTGCTTGCAAATGAAGCAGAGCGTCCCGCCAGTAAATCTATCTTGTACAGGAACTGCCTTTACAACAGGAATTGATAGATCAGCCTTACTCACTGCTTGGGTTGTTTTTATATCCATTGCCGTCATAGTAACACTTTTCTCTGCAATCTCTCTCAGTTTATCAGTGCTTTTGGCAATCTCTTTTAAATATGGCGCGCTTGCATGAGCTTGACATTGTGCTGAAATTATATTCTTCAGTAAAAATGGGTTTTTCGCACCAAAAATCACACACTCATACTTAGGCATCGATGTACTTGCAGTTGTTGCCAGACTTCCTAACGTAATTGGCAGTATTGTTCCGAAACCATGCCTTCTTCCGAGAAACGATTCTCGAACCACAGTATCTGCAATTTGGTTGTAAGGTTGCTCGCGTGTGTCGCGCCAGAAAAACATTCTGGTGACTATTATTCTCTTGTCTGTAAGCATAAATTTATACCCGCCATATCGGTAGATAAGTAGAAGAAGCAGACATCCATAAACACACATGATTATTCCCAAGATACCAAAGAGCATTTCTCGGAACCATTCCTGAAAGCGAAGAGAAAACGATAGAATTTTAACGAAATAAAGTATGAATATGAGAATTAAGGATATGGTTATAGGCACACGATACGCTCCTGCAGCAGAACTAGCAAGGTGAGAGAGAATTTTGTATATCACTGCTAGTACAATTGCAAACACTATTGGCGCTACTATTAGGGCTGTGGGAATAGTCCAACCTAAAAATGAGGGGCCTATAGGTATGTCCGAATATCCTGTGTATATTGCTACGTAAATTACCTCGATTAGAGTAGCATTGAGTGCTATTATGAAGGTGGCAATAGCAATAAGGCTCATTCCAAAAATAGACATGTAAGGTCTAATAGTGCCTTCACTGAGTGCTATACTGATACAAAATAGGAAAAGCAGTGCAACTAGAAAATATCCCCATGCAGTCGCATCCGTTATTGGTATATGTGCTACAGCGGCATAAAACGCCATAATTGCTGTTGCAAAGACGAGCACACATGCAACCATTACATTGAAGTATGATAGTCTATGTGGGGTGCCTTCGGCTAACACAGATTCGCCAGGCATGAGCAGAATCGGTTCTGCTGAGGATTCTCGGCGTGTCCAGAGTATCATATCATCACACCTTATACATCTACACCCCTATTTTGCGTATGGACACTTAGAGGCTACGTAAGAGGAGTATAAGTATGGGAGGACTATATAGTTTTGGTTGATTTGTTCTCCTCTGCCTTTTTTCTATAAAAGCTCCTTCATTTTTTCTACTGCCTCTTTTATGTTCTCAATCGATGACGCGTATGAAAAGCGCAGGTAGCCTTCACCGCCAGGACCAAAAGCTGTTCCTGGGAGAACAGCAATGCCAGCCTTTTCCAGCAGGTAATCAGCAAGCTCATTGCTTTTTTTTCCTGTTCCTGTTATGTTTGGAAAAGTGTAGAATGCGCCCATTGGCATGATGCATCTGAAACCATTTACCTCGTTGAGTCCTTTAACAATAACATTTCTTCTTTCTCTGAATTTATCAACCATTTTTTTAACAGAATCAAAATCCTTTAATGCTTTTATACCTGCCTTTTGAATAAAAGAGTTTGTGCATGATACAGAATTAATCAGAAAAACAGTCATTTTTTTTATCAGCTCCTCAGGCCCTATGGCATATCCAAGCCTCCATCCTGTCATCGCAAAACTTTTAGAGAAACCATCAATCAATATTGACCTCTCAGATGCATTGTCATACTCTGCTGCAGAGTAATGTTTCTGCTCATATGTCATCTGGGAGTAAACCTCATCAGACAGAAGATAAGCATCATTGTCCTCAGCAATCTTATATATTGCCTTTATCTCATTTTTTTTCAGCATTGAGCCTGTGGGGTTATGCGGGGAGTTCAAAATAATCATCCTCGTCTTTCCTGTAATTTTTTCGTTAATGTCATCAGGACTCATTCTGAACTCATTCTTTTCCAGGAGTTTTATCGGAACATGTTTCGCGTTTGTGTAATCAACAAGCGAGGAATAGGTTGGGAATCCAGGGTCAGGATAAATCACCTCATCACCCTCATTGATTAATGCGAGCATGGAGTAAAAAATACCAGGCTTAACCCCTGGAACAATTAAAACCTGCTCAGGCGTCGGCTTAAAATTCCTTGTTTTCTCAATGTACTCGCAAACAGCCTCTCTTAACTCAGTTATTCCCTGAGAAGGCACGTAATGTGTGAAGTTTTCATCAAGTGCTTTTTTCGCCCCTTCCTTAACAATTTCAGGTGTGTCAAAATCAGGCTCACCAATCTCAAAATGCAGAACCCTTTTACCTTTTCTCTCAAGCGCTTTCGCCTTTGCAAGAACCTCAAATGCTGCCTCGGAATGCAGTCTGTCAAGTGATGGCGCATATTTCATAAAAAACGGATTGGTTTAAGGGTTAAAATGGTTTTTGCTAAGCCTCCTTTTTCTTTCTTAAAACCTGACTTTACGAGATAATCATATCCCCCGTCGTGGGAATGTATTACCCATATTTTTGAAATAAAAAAAAGCGTCATAGAAACATTTATATTGTTTTACCCCCATATCCTTTTTATCATGACATCAGTATCACTAATTAAGA
>JASEEW010000012.1 GCA_030019485.1 Thermoplasmatales archaeon
ACACCATTGTTTATTGCATCATAAAAGTTTCCTCCTGTTATGTGAGCATCCTGACCGAGTTCGATTAAGAAAACGCTTGTGCCGCAGTCCTGACATATTGGGAGTTTTTCCTCACTCGCAATTCTGAGATTCTCAAATATTTCATCAAGTACTGCTTTGCCTACAGGGGATACCTCTTTTTCTCTTGCCTTTTTTAAAGCCTCAGTCACATCATCAGGAAGATAATAGTTTGCATCCATACAAAGCACGGCTACTGTCTCAGTAATTTTTTCTGCACTTATTTCTCTCATTTTTTTATCCTCTTACCTGATATCTAAGTTTGGTTGCTGTAACCCAATCATCTGGTGCATCCTGCATCTTATGGGGATTCAAAATGTTGTTAGGATCAAATGCTTTCTTTATCGCCCGCATTAAAGCAAGGGATACTGCCTTCTCTTTTTTCCATGAGGGAGCTTTCGAAAGTGCAATCCCATGTTCACCGGAGGCTGTGCCACCAACGTTCCTGACGTAATCATATATTTCTTCTACTGCCTGTCTTGCATCTTCCCATTGTTCCTTTTTCGTTGTGTCCATTAATATCTTGGTATGCAAAACACCTGATCCACAATGCCCATAGGCATTCATTATCACATGATGCCGTTTTCCAATTTCATGGATTTTCCGTGCGCATTCCGCTATTTTTGAGTTGGGTACAGCCATATCGTCTGCTAATGACGTGCAAGCAAACCCTTCTTTGTATCGGGAGAGCGCTGCAAATAATTTCTTTCTTCCGCTATACATTTTTGTCATTTCCTGAGGATCACTGCTTACCTTAATTCCAAACCCATTATGCCGCTTACAGATGCGTTTAAGTACTTCTAAATCAGGGTTCACTGCCCCTTTTGTCCTGCCATCACATTCAAATACAATGATGGCTTCAACCTCTGGTAACTTCATATCTAAAGTCTTATTCAGTGCCATGATCCCTATATCATCTATGAGCTCAAGGGTGGAGGGTATAACCTCCGAGTTTACTATTTCTGAGATCGCCTCACCTGCCTCCTCTAATTTATTAAAATTAGCGATTCCCATCGCGGCAAATTTTGGTATTCGCCGGAGGGATAAACTGACTTCTACAATTATACCAAGAGTCCCTTCTGACCCTACCATAAGCCTATGCAACTGGTAACCTGATGCTTCAACGCGCGTCTCAGCACCGAGTGTAATCAATGTCCCATTTGCCAATACCACTTTCATTCCTATAACGTAATCTCGTGCTGCACCATATTTTATGGCCTTCACCCCTGAGCCGTTGTTCGCGATGGTGCCGCCAACAGTTGCGATTCTCCCTGATTCTGGTGGCGTAGGATACCACAGATCATAAGGTTTTAATGCTCTGTTGAGGTCATCGATAGTAACACCTGGTTCAACTTTACATAGCATGTCATAGGGGCGTATCTCAAGGATACGATTCATCTGCTTCAAATCCAAAACAATCCCACCATCTATAGGAACTGAATGACCCGAAGTACCAGAACCAGCACCTCTTGGAACAACAGGGATTTTTTCCATGTCAGCGTACCTCATAATCTTTTGAACATCCTCAATATTTTTTGGTCTCACAACAACTGAGGGCATAGCCTGATGAACTGATGCATCTGAGGAATAAACATAGAGGTCAGCGATTTCATCTGAGACATTGTTTTTCCCCACAATGCTTTTTAGGTTCTCAATATCTATTTTCATTACTTCACTTCCTTCAATGGGCTTTGCTTCATCTTTTTTATCTTCTCAATATCTATTTTCATTATTTTATCTCCCTCAGCGGGTTCGGTCCAATCTTTTTAAGTTCATTCACGAACTCTGTTACAACTGAGGCGAACTTTTGTCCTTCTGATGCAGAAACATATTCAAATCTAACCCTGTTCGGCTCAACCCCCATCTCCTTAAGGAGTTTTTTCAGAAGTTTAATCCTCCTGTTTGTTTTATAGTTCCCGGTTTGGTAATGACAGTCACCAGGATGACACCCTGCGACCAGTACGCCATCCGCACCTTTTTTAAGCGCCTCTAAAACAAACACGGTGTCAACCCTGCCTGAGCACATCACCCGAATCGATTTTATGTTAGGTGGGTACTTTATCCTGCTTGTACCTGCAAGGTCTGCTCCTGCATAGGAGCACCAGTTGCATAAAAAACCTATAATGTTTGGCTCAAAATCCTTCATGTTTTTTCACCCCACTTTCTAAGCTCAGATAATGTCATTTCCACAGCCTTTGACACAGCCTCAGCAACCCTGGGACTAAGTTGGTCACCAAATATGTAAGGCATATTGTTCACTACAACACCAATGACCACGATTTCATCAGGAATCCTTTTTTCCCCCATTTTCTCAGCTAATTGAACTGCCTCTTTAAAACTAACATCATGAGGGTTGCAGGAATGAACAGAGCTGAAATCATTAAGGGAGAAACGTTTAACCTCACCTGTTTCCCCATTCTTTATTCTGATTGCATCAATGAGGATTGCTTTATCATATCCCAGAATCAGGTCAAGGAGGTTCATTCCACCTGTTAAAGCCTCATCTACTGTCACATCCGGGTCGTTTACCTGCTGTTTTAGCTGCTGTATAACATGAATCCCTACTCCGTCATCACGCAGAATAGGGTTTCCAACACCAAGCACAATTATTTTCATTCTAATCTATTCCTCCCTCTCACAGTCTTTTAATGGATCTGTACAGTTTTTTGTTACTGTCATAAATGCTGACTTCCAAGGGCATGCCTCCTGGCAGTGTATGGGTAGCGCAGGCGAAACATGGGTCATATGCGCGGAATGCCATTTCTACCATGTTCAGCAGCCCATCATTGATTTTTCCTTTTTTTATCACATCTTTTGCTGCATCCCTGATTGACATGTTAATCGCGCCTGCATTATTTGTTGTGGCGACAATCAAATTAGCTTTATCGATTAACCCATTCTTGTCAAGTTTGTAATGATGAATCAGTGTTCCACGTGCTGCTTCAATCACACCGAACCCTTCACCTGGTTCGCCAACAGGGTTTCTAATGTTTTTTGAGGTTATCTCAGCATCTTTTATTAGCTCCATTGTTCTCTCTGCAGCATACAGTAACTCGATCAGTCTTGCCCAGTGGAAAGCAAGCGTAGAATTAACAGGTCTTCCTTCCAGGGTTTCATACATTTTTTTATACTCTTTATCTGCGAGTGGGGTGGACATGCCATCTGCAGCATTCAGCCGTCCCAGTGGTCCAACCCTATAGATTCCGCTTTCTTTGCCGTCTTTGAACCCTTTCCATCCTATACCTTTTAGGTACGGGAATTTTATGTAACTCCACTCCTCAACATGCTCAGCAATGTTTTTGTAGTAGTCTTTTACATCGAATTTCAGGAATTCTTTTCCCTGCTGGTCAGTTACCCGGATTTTCCCATCATAGAAATTCACTTTGTTGTTTTTATCCACCAGCCCCATGTTGTATGTCTTCAGGGTGTATGGGTCACTGAGAATCAGGTCAACATAATTTTTGTTTTTCAACACAATATCATCAAACAATTTAAGTGAAAATTTTGCGAACTCAACACAGGATTTACCCATGTTTTCTATTTCTTTTACCTCTTCCATGGAAAGCCCTTTTGACACACCACCAGGCAGCCCGCAGACTGGATGCGTGGCTTTTCCGCCGAGTATCGCCGTAATCTTTTGACCATACGCCCTGTGTTTAATTACCTCTTTACCGATTTCTAAACCTGCTTTCTCAATCACACCAAGAACATTTCTTTTCTCAGGTGGTGCATCTGGACCAACAACAAAATCTGGTGCTGCAAGGTAGTAGAAGTGAAGAATGTGATCGTAGGTCATATAACCGCAGTACATCAGCTCCCTAAGCTTTTTTGCAGCAGAAGTTGGCTCAACATTGAATGCATCATCTAACGCCTTTGTAGAAGCAAAATGATGTGCTACAGGGCATACACCACAGATGCGTGATGTAATCTGGGGCATCTCCTCTGCTCTTCTTCCCTGGCAGAAGCGCTCAAAGCCTCTAAGCTCTGGAATCTGCAGGTATGTGTTTTCCACATCCCCTTTTGAATCAAGGAATATACTAATTTTCCCATGCCCCTCCAACCTAGTTATAGGGTCAATTGTTATTGTTTTCATTTCATCACCTTCCTGTTTATAAGAGCAGCAGGTAACGCGTATCTGTAAAAGGTGCCAACAGGGTCTCTAACCTTTTCAATCAACGCTTCAACCTCTTTATCACTCATTTTCTCCTCATCCTCTATACCAAGGATGGAAGCAAGTGCAGAAATCATTTTAGCACCCTGGTCCAGGGAATTGGGTGTGGGTCCACCGCATCCTGTACAGGGCATATTTGCATCCAGGCACCTCGCCTTGCATCCTCCACGCGTTGCAGGGCCCATGCATATGATGCCCTGCTCAAGAAGGCATTTATCCTCAAGTTTGTCAACCTCGTAAACCCGTTTTATTTCCTTGATTTTCTTCTCAGATTTTTCAAACCTGCATTCATCACACACAGATTTCAATGGTGCCAAAACTGCTCCCTTTTCCGGCAGTTTGTTTTCAACTATGGCACCCACCGCATCCATTATACGATCAGGATGAGGAGGACAACCAGGCAGATAGTAATCAACATCAACTACCTGGTTAAGGTTTTTCACTGTATCATAAAACTCAGGAAGCATAAGCGTTCCCTCCTTAACCTTAACCATGGTTTTAGGAGTGGTTTTCTTTGGGTTTTCAGTTGAAGGATTGTTCAGGTATGCTACATTAAATATTTCTTCTCTATTAGCAATGTTTGCCAGACCAGGGATACCACCATTGCATGCGCAGCTGCCAAATGCTACCAAAACTTTTGATTTGGCACGTAACAGTTTAGCCATGTGTTCCTGCTCAGACGTCCTAATAGCCCCATTGAAGAAACAAACATCAATGTGCTTATCCTTCATTGCTTCAACATCCTTGTATTTTGTGTCTATTGCAACAGGCCAAAAAAGTATGTCTGCAGCTGCTACGACATCCAGGATTTTTTCATCTACATCAAGAACTGCGATTTCGCAGCCACCGCAGCTTGCAGCCCAATAGAATGCAACTTGCAGTTTTTTGTTTTTTCCCACATCTTCTTCCTTTTTTTCTTTACTCATACAATCACCATTTTTATTTAAATTTTAATCATTCTATCCTTTTTTTTCAAATACTCCTTTTTTCTTCAACAGCAGGATTGGGTCCACAGCATGGGTATCGAACCCGCAGCATTTAGAATCCAAACCAAGTGTGACAGCAATAAGGTGGGTGTAATAGTAAACAGGTATTTGTTTGTAACCTTTAAATAGTTTTTCAGATTGTAAAGTCCACAGACATCTGCAACAATTTTAATAACCATGTAAGACAACTCCCTCATTTGTTAGAGGGGATAGTCTTGATGGGATGCAGTACACCTGAGGTAAGGCGACTTATAGTGAGAGCCAGGAAAAAAGGGTTAAAAATGAGAGAAATCACTGAGATATTCGGTGTGAGCAGATGGACAATATGGAGATGGACAAAAAGAGCAGATCACCCAGGACGAGAAAGCTACAAAAACAAATCCAAACGACCACACAACATCCATTATAAAATCACATCTGAGGTTGAGAACGCAATCATAGTATTACGTGACTCCTTTAGTTGGGGAACACAAAGAATCAGGGTGATGCTATACAACCCACCATCCTACATCAAACATCTTCTAGAAACAGTTTTAGGAACCACTTGGAAACCAGTTATACTTAGTAGACAAAGTATCAACACTGTCCTTATGAAACATAACAGAAATGGTTATCCTCCTGGTGGTAAGAGGGAATGGAAGTATTTCAGAGCAGAACATCCAAATGACATGTGGCAGATAGACATCAAGGGACCATTCACTATTGACGGAAGACGTATGCTTGCTTTAATTGTTATAGATGATCATTCCAGATTCAGAATCTCGTGCAGACTTTTTACACATATAGAAACACGGGATGTTACTGAGGAACTCTTGAGATGCTTCCACACATATAGTAGGCCTAAGAAGGGATTAGTCGATCATGGGTCTCAGTTTAGGGACATGTTTGAAAGATGGTGCAAGGATAAGAAGATTGAGGTTGTTTATGCACCAGTTCACTATCCTCAAGCGAAGGGCAAGGTAGAGCGGGATATAAGAAACTTCAAAGAAGAGTTCCTTGTACTTGGAAAGATGTTTGATGATCATATATCCCTTTTAGAAGAGTACAATAAGTGGAATAATTATAGCCGTTATAAACTGGGGATAAATGATTATCCTGCTAACCTATACTTTGGCGGGAATGTTGCACATGTCCCTTGACAGCACAAAAACAAAAATTTTTTAACATGGGCATTCCTCCACATATGGAAAAAGGTTTTATCAAGAAAGCACCTGAATAAATGATGTTTTTGTTAAATGGATTTAACAAAAAGTGTAGAATTAGGAAAGTCTGTTTATCAAAAAGTTTATAAATAGATAAATACATTTACCAAATATGGTAGAAATTAGTAGAATTATTGAACAAAATCCATGGTGGGCGTTTGGTGAAGCATTCTTTCATTATGATAAAAGCAAAAGCATGAAGGAATACAATGATGCTTTGATAAAGTTTGATAGGAAAAAACTTGAGCTTAAGCCATCTAATATCTATGCAATTTATGGTCCCAGGCAGGTAGGTAAAACTACTGAAATAAAAAAGAAAATATTAGAATTGATAAAAAGTAAAATAGAACCAGAATCAATCTGCTATTTTTCTTGCTACACATTAGCGTCAAGAAATGAACTTCGAAAAGTATTGGATTTTTTTCTGGATAAACTGCTAGAGCAGGAAAAGATATACATATTTTTGGATGAAGTAAACTTCATTAAAGGCTGGGTTGAAGAAGTAAAAAGGATAGCAGAGAGTGATAGGTTTGATAGAATTACTATCTTATTAACAGGTTCACCTTTTGGAATCAAGGTTCATACCCATGAACTGATTGGCAGAGGGATAGAGGGAAATAGATATTTCATGAAACCCTTAACTTTCAGGGAATTTGTATTTCAGGTTTGTAAAGATGGGCATTTATCAACTCAGGATTATTCTTTAAGGAAACAACTGGAAATTTTACCATCAAAACTTCAAAATAGTTTTATAGACATGGAAAAACCAATTCTCAAAATGATACCAATTTTCAAGAAATTGCTGGCATTTGATAAAAGTCTTTCTTTTCTTTTTAACACTTATTTAAAAACAGGCGGTTTTCCTGCGGTAATTAATAACTACTTAAGGAAACCAACAAACAAGGAAAGAATAAATGCAGAGTTTTATGAACGATTTATAGAATTGGTGAGTAAGGATGCTTTAAAACAAGGAAAGAGTGATAGAACAATGCAGCAGATTATAACCGCTATAATAAAAAATTTCGGGTCCAGGTATGAGTTTGGAGCTTTATCAAAAAAAATAGAGGAGCCCATTACCAGTCCAACAATCATAGATTATTTGCGACTGATGGAAGATAATTTTTTGATAAATGTGCTTTACTCCTATGATATCTCTAAAAAATCTGTAAAATCCAAGGGCGCAAAAAAGATATATTTCATGGATCCTTTCATATTTCACTCATTCAATGGTTGGCTCTATGGGAAACCAAATTACTCTTTCTCTGAAGAATTTTTGTTAAAAGAAACAAATATCTCTTCACTCGCAGAAAATGTAGTTTTCACTCACTTAGCAAGAATAAAAGAAAAACCTTTAATAAAGCCTGAAAACAGATTCCTCTGGTTTTATTACGACGTGAGAAAAGAATTGGATTTCATCTATCAGAAGGAAAATAAAGAATATTTAGGGATTGAGGTAAAATATCAACCAAAAGTCTCTTTCAAAGATATTAGATTTTTAATGAAAGAAAATTTAATATTAAGCAAAAACGAGTTTGCTGTAGATAAAAATACTGTAATTTTACCAATTCATATTTTCCTGCCCCTGTTACAGGCCTCTTCCAATAACCTGTAACAAAAAACATTTATTACTTCAGAAGGTATTAAACAATCTGTGATAAAAGATAATTATGAATCATGTTTCAAAACATTGGGTATTCTAATCCTGCTGATAGTTTTACTTGTTACTGGAATAGGTACCTGCACTTCACAATCCTTGTCTAAAGCAATGCATGGGGACTGGTCAGAAGATATTAATCTTACAAACAACTCTGCATCCTCAAAATATCCTTCTGCTGCGGTAAATGATGGGTTTATCCATCTTGTATGGCAGGATAACAGGGATGGAAGGTATGAAATATATTATAAGAGAAGCTTGGACAATGGTGCAACATGGGAGCAGCAGAGGCTGACATATTCCGGGAATTCTGTTTATCCTTCAGTAGCGGTGAACGGAAGCAATGTTCATGTTGTATGGCAGGATGATAGGGATGGATGTAACTGTATTTATTATATGAGAAGCAGGGATTATGGGGAAAACTGGGATTTTGGTAATGGTAAAAAACTTTATTCCTCCTACCAGTCATCAGAATGTCCAAGGATAGCTGTGAATGGAAACAGCCTCTATGTTGTATGGCAGGAGCATGTCTACTATGATTTCTGCAATGTTTATTTTATGATGAGCAAAAACAACGGAGGGACATGGGAGGATGGAAATGGGAATACAAACCAGGCATGTGTGATTTCTGAAAATAATTCCAGAAACCCTGCGATAGCAGTGAACAACACAATACATGTTGTCTGGCAGGAAAAAAGGGGTTATAACTGGGAGATATACTACTCTGGAAGTTCTGACAATGGAGAAACATGGAATGAAACAAAAATCAGCAACGGCACTGGCAGCTCAGAGGAACCAGAGATAGCAGTTGACAGCAGCGTTCATGTTGTCTGGGAGGATAACCGGGATGGAAACCCTGAAGTATATTATCAGAACTGCTCAGATGGAAAATGGTTGGACACTGCTGTCAGGCTCACAAACGACCCCCATTACTCAAGAAAACCATCCATAGCAGTAAAAGAAAACAATGCCTCTGTTGTATGGCAGGACAACAGGGATGGAAACCTTGAAATCTACTACAAAAAATGTGTAAATGGTTTATGGTATAGTGATGAGCGTCTCACATATACTGGCACATGCACATCAGAATGTCCTATGATAGTGCTGAGCAGCATTGTTCATGTCTTCTGGGATGATGTTGTATCTGGAAACTTTGAGATATGGTACAAGCACACAATCGGGCCGTACTATGGTGTTTTCCTGCTTTGTGAAGACAGCCAGCACATAATAGGCTTAAATGAAACAACAAACTATAATATCACAGTATTTAACTCTGGAAACCAGAATGACACGATAAACATAACAATGAACATAGAAAATTTGCCTGAGAACTGGACTGCAAAGCTGTCAAAGGATAATGTATCACTTTCACCAGGCAACTCAGCAAACATTACCCTCACAGTAAACTCGTTTTATCCTGATGTGAACAGTTACGCGTACATTGTTGTTACAGGTATTTCCCAGAATGATTCAAGCAAGTCGTCGTCCATTTACACATTAACAAAACTGGAATCATTATATGATGTTCTGCTCTCATGCTCGGATAATGTTCACAGCACCGACCCAAACAATTACACTGCCTACACAATAACAGTGCATAACAGGGGAAACGCAAATGACGCAATAGATTTGCTTTATCTGAATAAACCCTATGGATGGAAGGCAAACCTGAGCAGTTATTCCGTTACAATTGCAGCAAATCAGTCAGAAGATATTCTCCTTTATGTTAAATCTCCCCCTGATATAGAAACAGGAAAGGCAGAGATAAAGGTGAGAGGCACATCAAGGAATGACCCGTCAAAGTCTGATTATGTTACAACAATCACAATAGTTCCAAGCTTTGGCATTTACCTTGAATGCCCTGACAATAAGCATCATGCAGACCCCGGGAATACAACAAATTATACTGTTATCATCGAGAATCTTGCTGATAAAGATTATAATATAACAATAGATTTAAAATACATGGGTAGATGGAATGCAACCCTAAACCAGAACCGCACCTATTTGTGTGTTGGTGAAACCGCAGAAATTACTGTCACTGTTACCGTACCTGAAAATGAGGAAGCATACAACCAGTCCATAATCTTTGTTAAGGCTGCAGCCGGGGAATATAAAGCAGAGCAGAAAATAACAACAGTTGTGAACCAAGTTTACAACATCACTGTGAGCAGCGACACAATCTTTTATGCAGAGCCTGGTGAAACATTAAACATCACATTAAACATATCAAACAATGGAAACCATGAGGACATTGTTGACTTCATTTCTTTATCCTCTTGGAACGTTACCTTTCCTGACCCAGCAACACTGGAGGCAAAAACCTCAAAACCTGTTAACATCTCCGTAACTGTGCCATCTGATGCTGAAGCAGGAAACCATTCTGTGAACATAAACATTGCAGGCAGAGGCACATCCTTCATTCCGCAGTTAACCATCATCGTAAATCAGCATTACAATGTCACATTTTTCTGCCATGAAAAAAACAGAACATCAACACCAAACAGCACTATAAAATTCACAGTGAACATAACAAACAATGGAAACGGAAATGACACAGTTGCTTTCAGCAGTGAGCATAATTGGTTCCAAAACACATCCATAATTATTCCTCCAAAAACATCAAAAAACATGACTTTAACCGTTCTCATACCAGAAAACACAGATTTGGGTTTTTACAATTTCACTGTTACATGCGCAGCAGAATTCAACACCACAATCTTCAATGTAAGCATAAGGGTCAGCTCTGCTGATTTAAAAATAACAAGGGTTGAGTTATCAAACCAGAACCCGTCTGAAAAAGAACTAATCATAGTAAATGTTTTTATCTCAAACAATGGGGACGCAGCAGCAAATAATGTTAAAGTAGGATTCTATGTTGATGATGCCTTTGTTTCAAATTCCACACCAATCCTGATACTGCCTGCCGGGCAGGAGAAGGTTGTGGTTTTTGTCTGGTATGCCGAACCAGGAGCCCATACATTAAAATTTGCTGCGGACCATGAAAACAACATTAATGAGCCGGATGAGGAAAACAACATTTTCATCAAAAAGATTGATGTGAAAGGGGAAGAATCATGGTACTGGATGATTTATTTAACAGTTTTTGTGATAGTCGTAATTGCAGTCATTGTTATCCTGAGAAAAATCTACAGGAGGAGATAAAACGTGTAAATGCTGGTATCCTGAATGATATATCTGCAAGGGGAGATAAAACCTGTGAAAAACGTTTCTGAATGATATAAGTTAAGTGGGTGCTATACTGGTGGAAGAAATAAAAACTGAATAGACTGCAAAAGAGAGGAAACATGCTGTCAGCATATCAGCATATAAACAGGGTAAAGTTTCCTTTAGGGGGAAAGATTTATAAGTTTCTTTCCCCCTATAGATTTTATGAACAAAAAAGTTTTGTCTAAATATCTCATAGATAAAAAAGAAATTATAAGAAACATGGATGTTTTTCCAAAGACAATAGATATAGTTAAAACAAAAAACTTTATTGTGCCCCTGATAGGTCCAAGGAGGGCTGGGAAAACCTATTGTTTGTATGACCTGATAGTAAACAAATTAAAAATAAAGGATGCAGATTTTCTTTTTATGAATTTTGAGGATGCAGAATTAGCAGATATAAATTTCAAAGAAATAGCAAATATAGTAAATATTCACGAAGAAATTTATGGAAAAAAACCAGAATATGCTTTTTTGGATGAAGTGCAAAATGTACAGAACTGGCATAAATCTGTTAGAAGCTTATTTGAAACAAAAAAGTATTATATTTTTATCTCCGGTTCTTCTTCAAAACTCTTATCTAAAGAAATTGTTACTTCGTTAAGAGGCAGAACCTTGAGTCATACAATTCTTCCACTTTCTTTTAAAGAATTTTTAGGTTTTAAAAAATTTGAGTTGAAACCATTTTATTCCAGCACAGAAGAAAACAGGATTAAAAATAGTTTAAGAAACTATTTGAAATTCGGCGGTTTTCCAGACATAGTTTTTGAAAATCAAATTGCAGATAAATTTTTTAGAGAATATATAGATTTAGTCATTTTTAAAGACATAGTTGAAAGATATAAAATTAAGAATGTTTTTATAATAAAATTTTTAATTAAAAATATATTAGCATCTTTTTCTAAAGAATTTTCAGTTCATAAAGTTTTTAATACCCTAAAATCACAGAATATTAAAGCAAGCAAAAAAACCCTATATAATTATATTTCTTATCTTGAAGATGCATTTTTCGTGTTCTTTCTAAGAAAAATTTCTTTTTCAGTTCAAGATTCCGAATTATCAATACCTAAATGTTATGTAAATGATACCGGTTTGATAAATTCGGTTTCAATCAGTTTCTCACAAAATATTGGTAAACTAATGGAAAATGCTGTTTTTCTAGAACTTGAAAGAAGAAAAAAAGCAGTGACAAATATTTTTTACTGGAAAAACTTTACTGGAAATGAAGTTGATTTTGTTGTTAAACAAGGTTTGAGAATAAAGCAGCTTATACAGGTATGTTATTCTGTGGAGGATTATGAAGCAAAGGAAAGAGAAATTAAGGCTTTGCTCAAAGCAAGCAAAGAGTTGAAATGTAAAGATTTGCTTGTAATTACAGAAGATTATGAAGATGAGGAAAAAATAAAAGGAAAAAAGATAAAATACATTCCTTTATGGAAGTGGCTGTTAGGTTAATATTCTGGACGAAATATCCTTACGAAATAATATCAGGATAATATCAGAACTCTACATATAAAAAACCGCACCATAAAGCTTTTAAAACATATAAAAAAGTGCACCAAACTTTATTTATACCCCCTGCAACATAATACTATTCAGTGAAAAAAATGAGAAACAAAAATCTGAGCAAGATTTTCTGGAGTTTTGGGTTAGCTTGTGCTATCATTGGGATTGTTTTTGCTGGGATAATGGTTGGTGGGGTGGATGAGATAAGTAAAAATCCTAAATCTCCTGGAACAATTTACGTTGGCGGTACAGGACCAAATAACTATACAACAATTCAGGCGGGGATAGATGCTGCAAGTAATGGGGATACAGTGTTTGTTTACAATGGAACATATTATGAAAACGTGGTAGTAGGTAAAACAATAACATTGATCGGTGAGAATAGGAATACGACAATTATCGATGGTTACATCAGTGGAGACCTCATGGGAGATATAGATTGGTTAAGTATTAAGTGGTTCACTATCAAAAATGAACAGGGAAGCGGTATTAGTTTCTCTATACCATCAGTGGACAACATCGCCATACTACAGTGCAATATTTATTCAAATAACGGTGAGGGGATATATCTTATGGGATCTTCTAACATTTCTGTCATAAACTGTAATATATCCCCAGATAATGGCACTGGTATTTATTTATTTAATTGTTTTAACGGTACCATAGTGAACAACTTAATATCAAATGCTACCGGAATGAGTAATACTGATTTTGGGCTTGTTGTGGGGATCCTCTTATTTGATTGTTCAAATATCGCCGTATCAAATAATGTTATATCTAACAATAGTGGAGGGGATTATAACTATGGAGGGGGTGCAGGTAGTGTTACAGGTATCAGCTTGCATAGTTCTTCAAATAATAGTATTTCAAATAACATCGTATCCCATAATATGGGGGGTAATCACAGCGAAGGAGGGGGTGCAGGTAGTGTTACTGGCATTGAGCTGTTGCTCATTTCAAACAACAACACAATCCTAAACAATGCAATTCTCAACAATGTTGGTGGTGATTATAACTCTGGTGGAGGTGCTGGGGCAGTTGAAGGTATTACCATAGATGGGTCAGATAATGTTATCTCTGGTAACACTATCGCTGATAACGTTGGTGGAGAAGGAAATAGTGGTGGGGGGGCTGGATGGACTGAAGGTATCACCATTCTATTAAACTCACAAAATAATTTAATTTTTCATAACAATTTAATTAATAACACACGTCAAGCATACGACTTCTGCACCAACTTCTGGGACAACAACTACCCTTCTGGCGGCAACTACTGGAGTGATTATACTGGTGTTGATTTGTATTCTGGTGCTGGGCAGAATATTTCTGGTAGTGATGGGATAGGTGATACGCCGTATAATATCTCAGGCAAAACTCCTCCAAATCAGGATAGGTATCCGTTGATGGAGCCGTGGAATATATCCGTAAATCAGCCCCCAATCGTAAACATCACCTATCCTGAGGATGGGCAGACTGTGAATGGGACAGTTACGATTACGGGCACGGCTTACGATTCTGACACTGGCAGAGTGCACAATCTTGACAAAGATACTTGGTATCAAACGATACAAGTGGCAATTAATGATGCTGATGCGGGGAATACGATTTTTGTGTATTCTGGGACTTATTATGAGAATGTGGTGGTGAATAAGACTTTGACGTTAATTGGAGAAGATAAAAACACAGTGATTATAGATGGAAGTGGGTGTGGACCAGTTGTTCACATAACTGCGAACCATGTTACCATGAGGGAATTTACTATCAGAAACGGAGGTAGTGAATCCGGAATCTATCTTTCATTAGCGTCTTTTAGCAAAATAGAAAACTCTGTAATAACTCTAAACGGACGTGCTGGGATAGGCTTTTATAAGGCATCACACGGTTTGATAGCTAATTGCACTGTAATTGAAAACGATTACGGGATCGCTTTTTGGACAGCCTTGGACAACAACATAACTAACTGCGATATAATACATAATTTATACATGGCGATAACTTTTTCTACAGCAAATGGAGTGGGATCATCTGGCAATTATGTAACAATGTGTAATGTATCCGATAACCAGTACGGCGTCAGCTTTGCTTTTTCCTCTAATAATTGGATAACAAATTGTGTGTTGCAAAATAATTCACGAGATGGTATCAGTCTTGGCTCTTCTTCCACCAATAATTCGATAACAAACAATAGGATAGCAAACAACTCTTGGTATGGAATTTGGCTTTATACAGCCTCGAATGACAATAAGATTTATCTCAATAATTTCATAAGTAACGTGTTGGATCAAGCTCGTGACGAATGTTCCAACTTCTGGGACAACGGCTCTGTAGGTAACTATTGGAATGATTACACCGGAGTAGATGCTAACAGCGATGGTATTGGCGATACTCCTTATTACATTCCAGGCGGAAGTAATCAGGATAATTATCCATTAATGAATCCTGTGAACATAACCTTGAGCAAAAGCTCCCGAATGAATGATCAATCTGTTGTAAGTACGATTCCTCGGCAAGCTGCCTCCAATGGCACTACTGTGCAATTTGTCGAAATAAAAATTGACAGTGGAAGTTGGCAGTTAGCAACGGGCACGACTTCCTGGTCATTTGATTGGGACACCACCACAGTTAGCAACGGCTGGCATACAATTTACGCAAGAGCTTACGATGGGGTTGATTATTCTGAGATAAAATCTGTTAGTGTTTATGTGGACAACCCAACAGTGAATCAGCCGCCGATTGTGAACATCACTTATCCAATAGAAGGTCAAGCAGTTACTGAAACAGTGACGATTACTGGTTTTGCATCTGATCCTGATAAGATAAAAAACGAAGTACCTAACGGTACGTATGTTCAAAAAGTCGAGATAAAAATCGATGACGGAGATTGGCATCTTGCATCTGGCACAACCTCCTGGGCATTTGATTGGGACACAACAACCATGAGCAACGGTTGGCATACGATTTATGCAAGGGCTTTTGATGGAGTAAATTATTCAAGTGTTGTTTCTGTGGAGGTTTATGTGGATAATCCAATACTGAAAGCAGTTATATCATCACCAGAAGAAGGAGACACATTCTTCACGACGGACAGCATCTATTTTGATGGTGCGAATAGCACAAGCATAATTAATCCTCCTCCAGCATATAACTGGGCATCAAACATATCTGGTTTCATTGGAAACACATCACAGTTTTATGCAAGTCTCCCTGCAGGAAATCATTTGATTACTTTGTGGGTGAGTGTGGGTAATTGCACAGATTATGTAACAGTGAACATTACTGTAATTGCACCAAATCAGCCCCCCACCGCCTTTATTGATTCTATCTTACCAAACCCTGCAATACAGGGTCAGAGTGTGAGTTTTGTTGGTCATGGAGATGATTTTGATGGCTCTGTTGTTGATTACTACTGGTATTCAAATCTTAATGGTTTCCTGAGTAATCAAAACTCGTTCAGCATCTCAAACTTGTCTGTTGGGACTCATACAATATCATTTAAGGTAATGGATGATGATGGAGAATGGTCTGATTGGGATACAGAGATTTTGGTGATAAATCTGAATGTTCCACCAACAGTGAACATTACATACCCAGAGGATAATCAGACAGTGAATGGTGTAATAACCATTACTGGTACTGCTTCTGATTCTGATGGCACGGTGCAGAAAGTAGAGATAAAGATTGATGATGAGGGTTGGCAGACTGCAGATGGCACAGCATCCTGGAGTTTTGTTTGGAATACAACACTTGTTTCAGATGGAATGCATATAGTTTATGCAAGAAGCTTTGATGGAATTGATTATTCAGATATAAAATCTGTTCTGGTTAATGTGTCTAATATTGTTGTTAATCAGCCGCCAGTCGCAGGGTTTATTGTTTTTCAGGGTGCTGATGTCGCAAACGGGGACTGGGTTAATATTACACTCAGAGTATCAGGTAAGAAATGGCAGACACTGAACATGACAGTATATGCAGATGGAGACGTTGTTGGTAATGTGAGCATAACAAGGGAAACAGGCTCACCTGATAATCAATCAAAAACCATTGGGATAATGATTAACTCATCCAAACAATACGAAATCATCCTGAGCTATACAAGTAATGGTAAGGGCGCAAGTCCTACATGGCTGACAGTAGAATACAAAAGTATTACTGATAAGACCCATTTTATTTTTAATGCGGATGAGGGTGAGGAGCAGAATGAGTCTGTTGATTTGGACATGATGCTTGATATGATGATAAGAAGTGCCAGGATGGTCATGTTTGATGGTTCTGGTAGTTATGATCCTGATGGCTCTGTTGTGAACTATACTTGGGCTTTTGGTGATGGCTGCTTTGGCTATGGAGAGGTTGTGGTTCATGCGTATGGGGATTATGGAACATATACTGTAAAATTATCGGTGATGGATGGTTCAGGTGATACTGGTTTTGTGTCTAAGGAGATTAGTGTTCTGGATGCTGCGGGTGATTATGCAGCGTGTATGGGTGTGCTGGGTGTGGAGTTGGATTGTCCTGCTGATTTGCTTATCACTGATGGTTATAATAGGTTTATTGGTTATAATGCTGTGAATATGAGTTTTGAGAACTGGGTTCCTAATGCTTCAATGATTTTGTTTGGTGATATAGAAATTTATTTTATTCCTGTGGGTGGTGATTATGTTTATAGGGTTTCTGGTAACGGTGAAGGAAAATATGTTTTTAGTGTTTTCAGCCCTGGTGAATACAGTCCAGGAGAATTTGGTCCGGGTGAGTTTAGTCCTGGTGAGTTTGCTGGTAAGACTTATTCTGTTGTTTCTATGGTGAGTAGCAGTACTGTTGATAGTCTGCTGGTTGGTGATGGTGTTGTTAGTGTTAATTCTTCTGATGATAAGTATTATTCATTGTATATCAGGTATGGGGATGAGTTGTTT
>JASEEW010000183.1 GCA_030019485.1 Thermoplasmatales archaeon
GAAACCGCCTGCTACAGCAATATCTGGAACATACTCACCTCTTTTAGCAAGTTTATCAACATATCTGTAAAGCAGAGAATGCAACTCCACCTCTGGCATTCCCCATTCATTCATCATCCTCCAGGGACTCATCCCTGTTCCACCGCCTGCAGCGTCAACTGTTAAAAGGTCAATCCCTGCTTTTGATGCAAACTTCACAGCCCTTGCCAGATCAACTGGTCTGTAGGCGCCTGTTTTTAGGAAAACATGCTTTGCACCACAGTCACGTAACTCCTTCACCCTTTTCAAAAATCCTTCTTCTGTTACCATGCCGACCCTGGAATGGCGCTCAAACTCCTTGAAACTCCCTTTTTCAAACGCCTTAACAATACTCGGATCTGTTGGATCAGGTAATACTATGTATCCCCTCTTTTTCAACAACTGCGCTTTCTTCAAATCCGGAATCTTGACCTCACCACCAATGTCCTTTGCACCCTGGCCCCATTTCAGTTCAACAGCATCAACATTTAGTTCTGAGATTGCATACTCATGCACACCAAGGTTTGTGTCCTCCACATTTGCCTGAACAATTATTGCACCATACCCGTTCTGCTGCCATTTCTTGTAAAGTTTCACCCTCCATTCAAGTTCAGGTGAATGCTTCACCTTTCCTTTAACGATTTCGGATTCAGGGTCCATTCCGCAGACATTTTCACCAATAGTTAAGGGTATGCCTGTGAGTGCCGCACCTATTGCTAATCCTTCCCAGTTGTTTTTTGCTATGGATGTCGAACCTAAACCGGGTATGACTATTGGCATTCTGAGTTTGATATCCTTATTTTTTCCAATTTTTGTTTCCAGGTTTACGTTTGAGAATATTGCCTTGTTGCTGTCAGCATCTATTCCTTTAGCACCCACAACACCTCCCAGTATTGTGAAATGGGGCAGGTCAACAGGGTAGTTCTTTTCACATGCGGATGTAATGATTCCAAAAGGCTGAGGATAAATCACCTCATGGCCCCTGTATGCTGATTTCCCGATTTCACACATCCCTACGCATCCGTCCACGCAGGTTGCGCACATTCCACTCAGCGAATTTATCGCCCCTTCTGTTCTGTTTTTTGTCAGCGTTGCTGCTGTTGCATTTATCTTTGTCAAAGACATTTTTTTCCCTCCATATTGCTTGTAGATTCATTCTTTTCCTTCCTCTTTAGTAATTCATTCATTTTTTCCTCCATTTTATTTATACATTCATCCTTTTCTTTCTTCTCTAATAATTCATTCATTTTGCCTCCATTTTGTTTGTATATCCTTTCTTTTCTTTTTCCTCTTCTTTCTTCTTTTTTGCATCCTCTAACAAACACGCAGCGCATGGATCCAAATAGCAGTGCACGTCCTCATATATGTCCAGACATGGGTACTCAAGGTTAAGACAGCCGCCGCATACAGCACCAGGCGGCTCAGGGCCCTGGCATCTGAGCTGACATGCAGGGCAGATATACATGCATGCACCGCATGTTCTGCAAACATCAGATTTAATGTCAAACGGCGTTGTGATTTTCCTGTCCTTGCCCCTGTTAACAAAACCTATTGCTATTGCATCCATCTGCTCCTCACACATTCTTGTACACAACCCGCATAGTATGCAGTCATCATTTTTCAGCTTGAACCTCACCTTCGTCACACCATATTTAGCGGCTAAATCCTGTATTGTTTTTGAGGTATGACATCTTGCAAGCATAAGCTCTATGATTAGTTTCCTGTAGTTCACAATCTTTTTTGAATGCGTCCTAACCACAAGCCCCTCCTCTGCAGGATATGTGCAGGATGACACAAACTTCGCATTTTTACCTTCGCCGATTTCAACTATGCATAGCCGGCAGGCGCCATAATCTGATAATCCATCGTTGTGGCAGAGTGTCGGTATGTTTATCCCATAAAATTCAGCAGATTCCAGTATAGTCCATCCCTTTTCTACTTTGACATCTAACCCGTTAAGTTTTATGGTTATCATTTTTTACCTCTTTGTTATAGCATTGAATTTGCATGTTTCAAAACAAATGCCACATTTTATGCATTTGCTCTGATCAATAACATGCGGTTTTTTCTTCTCACCAGAGATTGCTTCTTCAGGGCAACTTTTTTTACAGGCTCCGCAGCCAGTGCAGTTTTCTGCTATTACTGAGTATTGGATTAATGATTGACACACCGCTGCAGGGCATCTCTTATCCTTTATGTGCAGGATTCATCCTGAAGAAAATCAAGGAAGTATTTGGCGGTGTCAACCATGCATGTGTCCTCATCCATCACAACCATGCCGCCTGAGCCCATTATTGAGCCAAGCGATTTTAGATTCTCATAATCAATAGGCGTGTCAAGAAACTCCTTTGGTACACAGCCACCTGAAGGGCCACCTGTCTGAACAGCCTTGAATTTTTTGCCGTTTGGTATTCCACCGCCGATGTCATAAACCATCTCCTTTAGTGTTATACCCAATGGTACTTCTACAAGCCCTGTGTTGTTTATTTTCCCAACCAGCGAGAAAATCTTTGTTCCCTTGCTTCCCTCTGTTCCTATTTTTGAGAACCATTCCGCACCTTTGTTAAGACTCCATTAGGCAAGAAATCCCAGACCTTTTACATAAGGGAAGCAAAGCTTCCCTTTGTAAATAGTTGGAAAACATTCTTTGTTTTCCAACATATATATTTAGG
>JASEEW010000184.1 GCA_030019485.1 Thermoplasmatales archaeon
GATCTTACGGAAAAGTCTTTTGACTTTTCCTAAGATTTTACGGAAAAAACTTTGTTTTTTCCTAAAATGCCAGGAATTCCTGTTGGAATTCCGTAGCAACTACTTGCCCCTAGCTCCTATCAGATTGGTTCTTTTGCAGTCACCGTTACTGTAAACGAATCCTGACCATAATCCGGATGCCCTACTCCTTCTGATTCAACCTCAACCTCCCATATACCGGATACAGGTTGCTCTATGACCATTACATCCTCATCTGTATCGTCATATGTCCTGTTCTCATATTCATTACCATCCGGAGAGAAAACAGTAACAGTTAGATGACGGGTGACTGGATAAAAAACAGGGTTCCATCCTGACTGGTCATATTCAACATTGATATGCATCCATGATGTTTCTGTTTTTATTGAAAAACTCATGGTATCACTATATTTTGTGTTCTCAGAATCTGGTGGAACTGTCTCAAACGCATAGCTCATTTCTGCTTTTTCAACAGTTTTGTATTTCTCTGACTCAACCCTTCCACCAAGCATTTCCTTCCCAAGTCCAACATCTATGCATCCTGCTGAAGAAAGAATCAGGGTTACGAGCAGGATGATAGCCAGGTGTTTTTTCATCAATGCAATATTTCATTAGTGGATTATTAACCTTTTTATGCTTTTAATCTGTTTACCATTCATATGAGGATTGCTGTACTGCTGAAAGACAGGTGTCAGCCGAGGAACTGCGCATCTGAATGCATAAAATACTGCCCAAGGGTTAGATCTGGTGATGAAACAATAATTATGGGTGAGGATGGGAAGCCAGTTATATCCGAGGAGCTGTGCGTTGGCTGCGGTATCTGCGTGCATAAATGCCCTTTTGATGCAATAAAAATCATTGGTCTGCCCGAGGAGTTAAAAGAGGAGATTGTACATCAGTTTGGGAAAAATGGTTTCAGACTGTTCAGACTGCCTGTTCCAAAAGAAGGACAGATAACCGGTATACTTGGTCCTAACGGCATAGGTAAAACAACCGCGGTTAAGATTCTATCAGGAGAGCTTATACCAAACATGGGGCATTACAGGAAAAGAAAACCAAAATGGGAGCTTGCATTGGAAAAGTTTGCTGGGACAGAGGTTGGTGATTACCTGAAAAAGGTAGCAGATGAAGGGATTAAAACAGCGTTGAAACCGCAGTATGTGGACAAAATATCAGATGCATTTGACGGGAAGGTTAAAGACTTGCTGAAAAACGTGAATGAGGAACCTGGGGATGTTGCAGAGCAACTGGAAATCAGCTCTGTACTCAATCAAAACATAAAAACATTGTCTGGAGGGGAGCTGCAGAGGGTTGCAATAGCTGCAACAATGCTGAAGGAAGCAGATGTTTATTTCTTTGATGAGCCCTCATCATACCTGGATATTTACCAGAGACTAAAAATCGCAAAGGTTATAAGAAAACTGTCTGAAACAAAACAGGTTGTTGTCATAGAACATGACATAGCTATACTTGATTTCCTTGCAGACAATGTTCATTTAATGTACGGCGTTGAAGGAGCATACGGTGTCGTCACCCTGCCAAAGGCTGTGAGAAACGCAATAAATATATATCTCTCCGGTTTTCTCAAAGAGGAAAACATAAGATTCAGGGACAGAGAAATCATTTTTGAGGGAAAACCACCAAGAAAGGAATGGAGCTCAGTGGTCTTGATGAAATTTGATGCTCTTGAAAAAAAATATGATTCTTTTTCGTTAAAAACAAAAAGTGGTATAATTCACAACGGTGAGATTATCGGCATTGTTGGTCCTAACGCAACAGGTAAAACAACGTTTGTGAAAATGCTTGCAGGTGCCGTAGAACCATCAAAAGGAAAGGTTACCTCTGTAAAGGTGAGCTACAAACCGCAGTATCTCAGAGCAGACTATGAGGGGACAGTGAAGGAACTGCTTCATGAAAAAATTGATGACCATTTTTTCAAAGCAGAAATTGAGCGCCCGCTTAACCTTAAAAATCTTTACAACCAGAATGTTAAGGAGCTCTCAGGCGGTGAGATTCAAAGGGTTGCTGTTGCACTGGCATTATCCAGAGAGGCAGACATTTATCTTATAGATGAGCCCTCAGCATACCTTGACTCAAACCAGAGAATGGAGACTGCGAAAACAATAAGAAGGGTGATGGAAAAAACAGGGAAATCTGCAATGATTGTTGACCATGATGTTTATTTTATTGACATGGTCTCTGATTCCATAATGGTGTTTTCAGGTGAGGCGAGGAAAAAGGGTCTTGGCGTTGGTCCTTTTGACATGAAAACAGGAATGAACATGTTTCTGAAAAATGTTGAGATAACATTCAGAAGGGACGGGGAAACAAACAGGCCAAGGATAAACAAACCTGATTCACGCCTTGACAGGGAGCAAAAGGAAAAAGGGGAATACTACTACACATAGGAAGAGTTGGGTAAACAGAAAATGTTTTTCATGCCGTTTGATATATTATAAGTCGATTCTTATCTTTAAGGACATCTATCTTATCGGACTGTATTGACAAGGCTTTTGCCAGCTTCCTTTTTAATGCTTTTACTTCATCATATTTTTTAAGTTCCTTCTCTGGTATATACACATCCTGGCATTTTTCACAGTAATCAATTTCTACTGTTTTCCCTGTGATTAACTCCTCTTTCAAAGACACCATTTTGGTGT
>JASEEW010000013.1 GCA_030019485.1 Thermoplasmatales archaeon
GCCTCCGCTTTCAGAAAAGACCCTGTTTCTCTGTAAGTAAGCCCGAATCTTATTTTGAACAAACAGGCTACTATCCTACCCTTTATTTTGTGCGGTGGTCTACCAATCTTCTTCTCCTTCCAAGGCTTAGGTATCATTTTAACTACTTTATTTGCCTCTTCTAAAAACCACTTCACCTCATTTTTGCTTGCTAAATCCCAGACTTTCCAGTTCGGCTTAAAATTTCTGTCTTTTTTCTTTTCTGTCATTCTTCCCACCCCATGTAGGAAATGGGATTACTCCCTCTTTACCTTTTCGGACAACGCCTGTTATGTTGTTGTTCGAGGAATAGGCGAGACTGATGCCATCATCAGAGAAATAGAAGTAAGCATAACTGTTGTAAATATGGTTAGTGCTGATGTTGTTGTTCGAAGAATACTCGAGATAGATGCCATCCCAATTGTTGTAAATATGGTTAGTGCTGATGTTGTTGTTAGAGGAAGAGGAAAGATGGATGCCATAAGAATTGGTATAAGAAGTTACATTTTTGATTTTGCCGTTTATAACATTGAGAAGGTAGATACCCTCATAGTATCGAGCACCATGCTCGTACCCGTCATGAATTACACAATCCCTTATTATGAAATATACATCTGTATCCCTTATCTCAATCCCATTAGCACCACCCGCATTTATATCCCAGTTCTCTATGATGTATGGGTCAATTTCCGTACCATTGCCTGAAACCACACCGTTTGCTTCTGTGAAATCTGAGTTGCCGTTGATGGATATTGGATCATGCGAATAGGGATACACAGTGTCTATTTTCAAAACAAAATAACTACTCCATCCACTCCAAGCATCATGATTATCCTTTGTCTTAACCCTCCAGTACCAGACACCGTCTGGTATCGCTGTAGCAGGAGTATATGATGAAATATTGGAAACTGTTTCATTTGTGTATTCTGGTGATGAGAAATCAGAATTATTATCTGCCTGCCACATAAAGCCACCCTGAGTATCACCTGCATTCGGGTCGCTGAATGCCCATGTAAATGTTGGTGTGCCTGTAGGTATCCAAGCATTATTTGCAGGTGCAGTTAATGTCGGTAGATTCGGCATTTGATTTGTATACCAGTTATCAGAAGAAGATGCTGTTCCCCAAGTGTTCGGCCTGTAGAAATCATCGTATTCCGATGGTGAGTGCCAATAATAAAATCCTACAGGGCTCGTACCATAATCCTTTATTAGGAAGTCGAGTCCAATTGTTTTTGCAGTACCGGCAGTAACTCCTACTTTAGCATATGGTATTGCAAACTCAGCACTCCATGCAGTTGCAGTAGAAGTTGCTTTTGCATTCCAGTCATCAGATAATATTATTGAACCGCCCCACTCCCCAGCACTAGCAGCGTACTCCATATATAGGTCATCACGAGATATTATCAACCTAAAATCACCAGTCTGCGGCTCAGTATCTTTACTGTTATCAAGGTCTAAAAGAACTTCAATTCGATCGCTGAACCCGTCATCAGTAACATCAGGAACCTCAAACCCAATACATAATTTTGTGCCATCATGCTTTAGATAGACATGGGCAGTAGCGCCGCCTGTGACACTAATATCAAGAGAAGCCGCATCGTCCCACTCACCAGCACTAAGTGTCCCATCAATTGTTGGTGTAGTACCAGCAGTAACATCAACAATGCTTTTTATCCCTTTCTCTGCATTTCCCGCGCTCATATTCTGAGTATTCATGCCAACAAACACAGCAAAGACCGTAACAAAAACAGCTATGATTGGTATTGCTTTCGTTCCAACCCCAAAAACCGCAGTTACCCTTTTCATTTCCATCACTGAGAAATAATATGGTTTGCTCTAATATAAACCTTTGTCAGAAGATTGGGAAAATACACAAGTTTTAGCTATTCACTATACCTCTATTTTCTTTATTCTGAAAAGCAGTGAAGGATGATGTTTTAACTCATTCCTGTCTTTAAACAGAAGGTCTGGTTCTATCTTTCTTTCACCCCAAAATCTTTTCAGGAATAGTTTTTCACTGTTTGTAAGTTCAAGTATTTTGTTTAGAAAATTCTCTGTCTCTACTATAAGCGCATTTTGTGTTCTCTCCCTGTGTCTCAGGAACTGGTTAAGCTCCCTGACAATATCTTTTTGACTGTATCTTCTGATTTTATCTATGAGCATTTGTTTGCTGAGCTTTTTGTTTGTCATACAGGAGTAGAATACAACAAGTTTTCTTGCTAAGTTTATGCTGAACGACTGTTTCTGTATTTCACACAGGTCGTAAATATCCCGCACAGCCATCCTCTCTATTACCGCCTTCATTTTCATTGCGGTCAATTCTTCAAATCTGTATGTTGATATGGAAAATGTTGGGATATCCGGGAATGGCGATGAAAACTTTTTGTTAATCCTTCCCAGCACAGGAATTCTGTTTAAGAAGTTGACTTCTATTTTTACCCTGTCTTTAAACCCCCTTATTGATTCATACCTTATGTAGCCTCTTGCCATGATGTATGACTGAGAGCGCAGTTCATATTTGTATCCAAGTTTTTCTGTTAGATTTTTGATGGTTTTTAGTATTTCCGGTCTGAGAACTTGCATTTTCTCTTTTGATGCTGCGCCTGTGAAATTGAAATCCAAGTCTATGGAGAGGCGCGGCATGTTTAGATACAGAAAGTTTAATGCTGATCCACCTTTCAACGTAAGATTTCTTCTCAGTGTTTTGTTGCTTTCAACAGTGTATAGCATCCTTGTTAGGTGGTATACCTTTTCAAGGAGGTCTATGTTGAAGCCTGTGTCTCTTTGTACCTGTTCGAAGTCTCTCTGCCTAAGCATTCTCTACAGCCTCCATAATTTTTTCAGGCACGACTATGCGCCATGTTCTGGAGTATTTTCCCTTCTTTTTTTCGTCAAAGTAGTATGTATTTTTTGATGTTTTTTTCTTTAGTGCTTTGATGAATTGTTCTGGTACATTTATGTTATCCTGCAGTTTTTCGAAAATGTATCCCATTCTGTGTATCATGATTTTTTCATTAAATATTTCTATGTATTCTAGGAGTTTTTTCCAGTTTACTGTTTCCAGGTCAAGCAGGCATAGTATTATTTCCTGCCATCCTCCTGCATATTCGGGTCTGTCAAAAATGTCTGCAACTGTCCTTTCAATACTGGCTACTGGTATCTTATGATGCATGTACTCAGTGTTTTTGAAGCCGAAAAACCTTTTAGGTATCACCCTTATGAATCTGATCCTGCAATCATGATAGATTATATCTTTCTGATGTTTTGCTGAGGATATATAAACCTCTTTTGTGTATCTTTGTCCAAGACCATGAAGGTTGAGTGCAGTGTAGTATGAGAAGAAATACGATTTTGTGATGCTACTTCCAATCAGGATAGGATCCTCTGTGTATTTGCCTTTTCGTAGCAATACTGTTTGCGGGATTTTCACATACAGACCGGCTTTCACTCGCTCACAAGCACTTTTTTTCACCATGTCATAAACAAGTTTTCTGGCATGATATGATGAAATGTTTAATATGCGAGTAACATCTTTTACAGTAAAGACTCTCTGGTCTTTTTCCTCCAGTTTGAAGTACAGCATCTGCTCCAGTCCTGACATCTTCTTGAACCCCATCATTTTCTTAATGTATTTACAGAAATATAACTGTTTTGGTAATGTATAGGACAATCAAATAAGAAAATTGGGTTTTCCATCCAATGCATCAACCCCAGCCTTAATCATGAGCGATGCGAATGATTATACGAGGATTCGCCAAAGGCGATTCCGAAGTATAATTTCTCTTCAACCAAACCATAAACATTATATCACGACATGGCAATACCAAAACGGTGAATAAATGGATTTAACAGTACTGAGGTCAGTTGACCCAATGTATGGAGCGGTGACAGCAAGTCTTTTAGGACTAATTTTTGTTATTTTCCTGGTCAGGTATGTTCTGAAGCAGGATGAGGGCTCTGACAAAATAAAGGAAATATCAGGAGCGATTAAGGAAGGTGCCCTGGCGTTTCTGCACAGGGAGTACAAAATACTGGGTGTTTTTGTTATAGCTGTCGCAGTTCTTCTTTGGGCAGTGCCTGGACTTGGATGGCGCCAGTCTTTCTCATTTATGTTTGGTGCTTTATGCTCAGTGGGCGCGGGCTACCTCGGCATGAACATGGCTGTGCGCTCAAATGGGAGAACAGCAAATGCTGCAAAGAAAAGTCTGAATGAGGGATTGAAGGTTTCTTTCAGAGGAGGGGCTGTGATGGGGATGTTTGTCGTATCTATAGGTGTTCTCGGCTTATCCCTGCTTTATTTTGTGTTTCATACCAGTCCTGATTTTATTTCTATTATTCCTGCGTATGGGTTTGGGGCATCATCAGTGGCATTGTTTGCAAGGGTTGGAGGCGGGATATACACAAAAGGGGCTGACGCTGCGGCTGACCTCGTAGGAAAAGTGGAAAAGGGCATTCCTGAGGATGACCCTAGGAATGCTGCTGTGATTGCTGATTTTGTTGGTGACAATGTTGGTGATGTTGCCGGGATGGGCGCTGACCTTTTTGAATCATACGTTGATTCAATCATTGCAACAATGACGCTTTGTGTTATCGCTGTAACCTTTGGATATGCTGCTGATGAGCCTACGGCATGGCATCTTCCAATGATGGTGGCAGCAGGAGGGATTGTTGCATCAATCATTGGAATATTCATGGTCAGGGTTGGTGAAAAACCTGAAATGAAAGCACTGCTCACCGCCCTCCGCAGGGGCACATTCTCAGCAGCAGTGTTCACCGCTATTTTTTCATTCCTTGCAGTGTACTATCTGAAAGCTGATTTGGGAATATTCTGGGCAGTTCTTGCCGGATTAATTGCAGGCATCCTGATTGGGGAAAGCACAAACTATTTCACCTCTTACGCATACCTGCCAACAAGGAAAATTTCTGAGGCTTCCATAACAGGCGCTGGAACAAACATAATAAGAGGATTTTCAAACGGTCTGCTCAGCACGGCATTCCCGCTTCTCATAGTGGCATTTGCAGTTCTTGCTGCCTATAAATTTGCTGGTTTTTATGGTATTGCCATATCTGGGATAGGGATGCTTTCCACACTGGGCATCAGTCTGGCAACAGATGCATATGGTCCTGTTGCTGACAACGCTGGCGGGATTGTTGAAATGTCAGGGCTTGGGGAGGAAATCAGGAAAAGAACAGACGCCCTTGACTCCTTAGGAAACACAACCGCTGCAACAGGTAAAGGATTTGCGATAGGCTCAGCTGCTTTAACCGCATTAGCTTTGATGCTGTCTTATACCATGGCTGTTGGAATTGTTGAAGTCAAAGAAGAAACGCTTGTCCTGTCCACTCCTTTATCAAGCAGTTTCCTCAGCCCCCATGTCATGGCAGGGATGTTTATTGGAATCATACTGCCCGCGGTCTTCTGCGCCTTAACACTTTCTGCTGCAGGAAAGAACAGTTTTGTGATAATTGAGGAGGTCAGGCGTCAGTTCAGGGAAATTCCCGGGTTGATGGAGGGCACAGCAAAACCAGAGTATGGAAAATGCGTTGACATCTCCACAAAAGGGGCTTTAAAGATGATGATTCTTCCTTCCTTGATGGCTATTGTCGCGCCATTGTTGGTTGGATTTATGCTTGGGAAATATGCGCTCGGCGGTTTTTTAATAGGGGCGATAGGATGCGGGTTCATGCTCGCAGTAACAATGGCTAACGCAGGAGGTTCATGGGACAATGCTAAAAAATGGATTGAATCCGGGAATTTTGGAGGAAAAGGCTCTGATGCCCATAAAGCAAGCGTGATTGGTGACACAGTTGGTGACCCCATGAAGGACACCGCAGGCCCTTCTTTAAATATTATGATAAAACTCATGTCAGTAATTTCCCTGGTTTTTGCCAGTGTTTTTGCGCACTGTAACGGTCTCATATAAATGCAAAAAGATATATAGAAAGCAGTAGATACCAAAGCAAGAACATTTTGAAAAAAAGAGTGATAGTATGTATATGATGATAGAAAAAGAGGAAACAGTCAGGATTCCGCCTGAAAAGCTGAACGAGAAATTGGATGAAATTGTAGAAACACTCGCTAGGGAAAACTTTGAGGGAAGAATGGCAAACGGCGCACTCACACTCCTTGTTACCGATGTCAACGGGGCTGGTGAGGGGAAAATAGTGCATGGTGACGGGGGAGTTTATCAAAAGGTAAAATTTAATGCCCTTGTCCTCAAACCTGAAATGCAGGAAATCATTGATGGGTTTGTCTGTGAGGTTCTGAGTTTTGGCGCCTTCATCAGGTTTGGACCGCTGGACGGTCTTGCCCACATAAGTCAGATACTTGATGACAGAATAAATTTTGACAGCGGCAATCAGAGGCTGGTTGGCAAGACAGGAAAAAAGGAGCTGAGGGCTGGGGATATGGTAAGGGCAAGGATTGTTACATTGAGCCTGAATGAGATAAACCCAAGGGAGAGCAGGATTGGTCTTACAATGAGGCAGAGCGGTTTGGGCAAATTAGAATGGATTGAGGAGAGCAGGAAGAAAGAAGAAGGAGCAGGGAAGGATGAAGGAAAAAAGAAAAAAAAGGTGAAAAAATGAAAGCCTGCAAAAACTGTCACCTGCTCACAGAACAGGGGAAATGCCCAAGATGCGGCAGTTCTCTTTCAAAGGACTGGAAAGGCTATCTGGTAATAATGGATTATTCAAGGTCAAAAATTGCAAAAAAAATGAACATAGATGTTAACGGAAAGTTTGCGCTGAGAGTGAGATGAATTGTACGTACTACCAGAATCACTTAGGAATGAACTGAAAAAACCCCTTGGAAAAGTAGTGGATAAAAACAGGATAATGGATGAGATAAAAAACAGAAAAATTACAGTGATTGGTGATGCTGTAGCAATAACAGTGTATGAAAAGGGGGTTGTTCCTGACCTGACAGTGGTTGACTTCAAAATCATGAGAAAAGAATTAAAAGGGTTAAGGGAAAAAGTTTCAAATATAGGCGACAAGGTGGTCAGGGTAAGCAACCCTGCTGGCACCATAACAGATGAGCTGTGGCAGGCGGTTGAGGATGCATATAATGGGAATGAGAAAACAAGGATTGAGGTGACAGGTGAGGAGGACCTTGCTGCGTTACCGTGCATTTTCCTTGCGCCGGAAAACAGTGTTGTTGCTTACGGGCTGCCTGGTAAGGGAATTGTTGCTGTTGAGGTTACCCATGGAAAAAAACAATTAGTAGGAAAGGTATTAGGAAAAATGCGACAGGGGTGAGAAACATGGAAATTGAGGTTGTGTCAAGAAAAGAAAACATGCTGACAGGGAGAACAGAAGTCGTTTTCAAAGCTGTTCATTTAAGCGAAAAAACACCGAAGAGAGCTGAGATAAAGGAGAAACTCGCGGAACTTTTAGGGGTGAGTAAAAGCAATGTTGTCATTGATAACATGAAACCAGAGTTCGGCAGGCCTGAAAGCAGGGGGTATGCCAAGGTTTACAAAAACATAGAGGGGATTAAGGAGATGGAAATGGATTACATACTCATGAGAAACAACCTGTTGGAGAAGAAAGAAAAAAAGGTTGAAGAAAGAAAAGAAGCAAAGAAGGAGGAAAAAGAGAAAGTGAAAAGTGAGGAGGAGAAGAAGGAAAGGGTAAAAAAGAAGGTTGAGAAGGAAGAAAAGAAAATTGAAGAAAAAGGAAAAAAGACTGAGGAAAAGGAGAAGAAGGTAGATGAGCATGAGAAAGAAACAGAAAAGAAAAAACTAAAAGAAGAAAAATCTGAGAAAAAGGAAGAGGCTCAGAAGAAATAAAAGCGCTGAATATCATATGGAAGGAGGAGAAACATGGCTGATGAAGGGGAAAAGAAATCAAAAAAGCAGGCAAGGAAGATTCATGGTTATTATGAAATCAAAGAATCTAAACTTGAAAGGAAAAGAAAAAACTGTCCAAAATGCGGGCCTGGTGTTTTCCTGGGAGAGCATTCTGACAGAAGCTCCTGTGGAAAATGCGGCTACACGGAATGGAAGAAGAAATAAAAAGGTGAACTCATGATAGAAAATTCTGAGTTAAGCAGGCATGTTGATGATGTACTCAGAGCAGTTGGAAACAAAATAACCAAAGAGAAAATTGAGAAAGAGTTAATTGATTATTTAAACAAAAAGGTGCCGATGGATATTGCGAAGCAGAGTGTCGTAAAAAAATATGGGGGGGATATATGTGAGCTGAGGGCTGGTGTTCAGAAAAAAATTGATGAGCTGAAATCAGGTGAAAAAAATGCAGATATCCTCTGCAGGGTTGTAAGCGTTAATGAAAGAAAGGTTACTGTGGATAATCAGGAAAAAAAAATTTTTTACGGCGTAGTTGGTGATCAGACAGGCACAAAACCTTTTACTGCATGGGATGATTTTAACCTAAACAAAAATGATGTGATTATGATTCATAATGCGTACACAACTGAATACCAGGGTGTTGTTAAGATAAATCTTGGAAAAGGGGCAAGCGTCACAAAGGAATCTCCTGACATGGTGCCGAGCATTGAATACAAAGGAAAGTTGAATGAGTGCAGGGTTGCTGATTTCAGGGAGGGGCTGAGAAACATATCAGTAAAGGTGAAGATAGTTTCCATTCAGGAAAGAAAAATAAATGTTAAAGGCACAGAAAAAAAAATATACTCAGGCGTGCTTGGTGATGAAACCGGCAAGGCAAGATTCACATCCTGGCATGATTTTGGTTTAAAGGAAAATGACAGAATAAAAATCACCGGCGGTTACATAAAAACAAACAGAGGACTGCCAACCCTAAATTTTGATGAGAAGGCAACAGTGGAAAAAATAGAGGAAGAAATAAATGTTACTGACAGAAAAACATCAATATCTGAATTAACAAAAACTGGTGGAGGGTTTGGTGTTGTTGTTGATGGTATTATTCTTGATGTGAAAAAAGGGAGTGGATTAATATTCAGATGCCCTGAATGCAAAAGAAGTCTTCAGAAAGGGGTTTGCGTTATACATGGTAAAGTAGAAGGTGTTTCTGATTTGAGAACAAAGGCAGTTGCTGATGATGGAACAGGTGCGCTCAGCATCCTGTTTGGAAGGGAAATTACTGAAAAGATTCTCGGCAAAAGCATTGAGGATTGCGAAAAAACTGCTCAGGAGAAAATGAGCACTGAAACAATCACGGATGAGCTCACAGACAAGCTCCTGACAAAAAACCTTGAAATAAGGGGCTACACGTTAAAGGATGATTACGGCATAACGCTCATAGCCTCGGATGCAGTGCTTCTGAAAAAAAATGCTAAGGAAGAAGCAGAAAAAATGCTGGAGGAGCTAACATGAGGGAAACAGCGTGGAGGGTTTTTGCTGAGGAATTCAACAGTGCAGCATATGAGATAAAAGGTGGTGAAAAACAGGCCTCCTATGTTGTCACGCCGCTCGGAGCAAAAATAAGCAGACTGTTCATAGTTGGCGTGCTGACAGAAAAGGAAAATGTTGGGGAAAACATGCTCAGGGCAAGGGTTTCTGACCCGACAGGGGTTTTCACAGTTTATGCAGGGCAGTATCAGCCTCTTGCTGCACAAAAATTAACAGAAATCGAGCCTCCTGCGTTTGTCGCAGTAATAGGCAAAAGCAGGACATACTCGCCTGAGGAGAATATAATATACACATCTGTAAGACCTGAGATGGTCAAGGAGGTTGATGCGGATACCAGGGATTCATGGGTTGTTGAAACATGCAGGCACATGAGGACAAGACTCAACGCAGTTTCTGAGGCTTTAAAAATGGATCCTCCAACTGTTGAAAAACTCACAGCGCTGGACTTTGATGAAAATCTGGCAGAAGGCGTTGTGCTGGCTATTGAAAACTATGGAAAAATTGATGTTGAAAAATATTCCGGGATACTGATAGAGGCATTAAGATATCTCCTCCCAGGGTCAGAAGAGGAGGAAGCATTACCGCAAAAACAGGAGGTCATAACTGAGGAAAAAAAGGAAAACGAGGACGAAAAAAAACTTATTGAGATGATTGAAGCGCTGGATTCTGGAAAAGGCGCATCCTGGGAAAAAATACTGACAAAGGCAGAGGAAAACGGGATGGACAAGAACAGGGTTGAAGAGGCGGTTAACTCATTGATGGACAAGGGCATTGTTTATGAGCCCATACTTGGGAGACTGAAGAAAATATAAATACGGTTATAGGGATTATGGAACAGTGATAATGATGAGAAGTGATATCAGGCAAGATAACAAGAAAATACGATATGAATATAGAGTTGCACTCCTTCTTAGCATATTTTTCATATTTTTGGGTTATTTGGCTTAATCATTGATTATTTGGGTGTAAAAGGTTTTGCAATACTGTTTTTTCTGTTCTTTGGTGGTGGGCTTTGCGGTGCAATATATTCTCTATTAGGATTGAAAAAATAATGGCTGAACTTTCTTCAAATGTTATGCTGTCTTGTTAGGTAATTTCTTTGATTCCCTCAACATTTTCATTCTTTCTCACTTTTTTCAAGATAACGAGCTATAAACATAGAAAACTTATCAAAGTCTTTTAGATTGTTCTGTAAATATTTGTAAAGTTCATCTAAATCAATATCTGCATATCCATGAACCAGCACATTTCTGAATCCAGCAGCTGGTGCAAATTCCTCACCAAATTCTTTTGACAAAATATCCTTCTCACCCAGTATCTCTATTATCTCCCTGTAGCTTTCAGGCTTTCTCAGTCTTTCAGCTGATATTATCATCTCACCTATATCAAGGGCACATTCCAACGCAAGTTCCATGTATCTTTCAACAGCACCTCTAAGGGTAAAATCGTTTTTCAAATCCTCCAATTTACAGCTTTGATAACCTCTCAATAACTTCACATATTCCAGAGCATTTCCAGCTTTGATGCAATTTCATCTTTCATGCTAATCCTGCCTTGGCTATTCTTTTAATGGTATTCTCTGTATGTCTCTTGATAAAATACTTTTTATCTAAATATTCTGACAGAATATTTGACTCAAAATTTATCCTTTCAGGCTCACAGGATTTCAGGATTTTTCCATGCTTAATTATGTTATATTTCAAAAGTAAAGGGGCATTGTTCATGACAGTCAGGTCTATTTTATCTGTCCCAAGGATTGACGTCATTTCACTTATCAGATTCAGTTTCAGATTAAGCAAATCCTCTTTGACTAAGGATTCATCAAGTAAAATACCTATGTCAATATCACTTAGTTTCCCGGTTTTTTCTTTAGCGGCAGAGCCGAAAAGATAAGCGGCTTTAACATAATCCTGTTTCTGAAGGAACAGGACAAGTTTTTTCTCGTTTTTCATTTCAGACCACCACATGGTATAATCGTATTCCCCGTCACCCCTTTACAATCGCAAACTTCCCCATATTATCAAACGACATGATAGAACATTTTAAATCATTCCTTCACTATTCATATTTATGGAAAAAATATTCATTGGTGTTGCATGGCCATATGTAAATGGCCCCCTTCATCTGGGACATATTGCTGGGTCGCTGCTTCCGCCTGATATTTTTGCCAGGTATCACAGGATGAAGGGGAACAGGGTGCTTATGGTCTCAGGCTCAGACGAGCACGGGACACCGATAACCATGGAGGCTGAGAAGCAAGGGAAAACACCCAAAGAATTCGTGGATTATTACCACAAAGAGCATGTTGAATGCCTGAAAAGACTTGGTATAAGTTTTGATTTGTTTTCAAGGACAACAAATGAGAATCATGAAAGGATTGTTCAGGACATGTTTTTAACACTTCTAAAAAAAGGGCATATATACAAAAAAAAGGGCATAGGACTTTACTGCAATAAATGCAGCAGATGGCTCCCTGACAGATACGTTGAAGGAAAATGCCCGAACTGTGGTTTTGAGAATGCGAGAGGGGACCAGTGTGAGAAATGCGGGAAAACGCTGAACGCGGATGAGCTGGTGGAGCCAAGATGCAAAAACTGCGGCACAGCGCCGGATAAAAGGGAGACGGAGCAGTTTTTCCTTAAACTGAGCGGTTTCAAAGAACAGTTAGCAGATTACATGGAGGATAAAACATTCTGGAAGGAAAATGTTTACAAATTCACAGTCAACTGGATAAAAAACCTTGAGGACAGGCCTATAACAAGAAACATTGAATGGGGTGTCAGAATACCCTTGGATGGATATGAGGACAAAAGAATCTATGTGTGGTTTGATGCAGTCACAGGCTATTTTTCAGCATCAAAAGAGTTTCCTTTCTGGGAGACATTCTGGAAGGATAAAAACACAAAGCATTACTATTTCATAGGCAAAGACAACATACCTTTTCATACAATTATCTGGCCGTGCATGCTTCTTGGGTATGGAGGACTGAATCTGCCATATAATGTGCCTGCGAACGAGTTCCTGACACTGAAAGGTGAGCAGTTTTCAAAAAGCAGGAAAAGGGCTGTTTGGGTGCCTGAGTACCTGAAGCAGTTTGAGCCTGACCCGCTGAGGTATTATCTTTCAATAAACATGCCTGAGAACAGGGATGTTGATTTTTCCTGGAATGATTTTATATTGAAAAACAACAATGAGCTTGTTGCAACACTTGGTAATTTTGTTCACAGGGTTCTGATATTCACAAAGAAAAATTTTGGGAAAACACCTGAGATGGGTGAACCTGATAATTTAGATAAAGAGGCTTTAAAAAAAATAGATGAAACGTTTTCAAACACGGAAAGATGCATAGAAAACTGTGAGTTCAAAAACGCAATTAAAACAGTGATGGAGCTGGCGCATTTCGGGAACAGGTATCTGGATGAAAAAGCACCCTGGAAAACTGTTAAGGAGGACAAAAAAGGATGCAGAACAACAATGCATGTCTGCATGAGGATTGTGAAGGCGCTGTCTGTTTTAATGTGTCCTTTTTTACCCTTCTCAGGGGAGAAACTCCAAAAAATGATAGGAGAAAAAAACCTGGAATGGGCGAACGGAAAAACAGATGCTAAAGGAAAACTGGGAAACATAGAGCCTTTGTTTAAAAAGATAGAGATGGAGGAAGAAAAAATGCTGGACATAGAGGATTTTGAAAAGATTGAAATGAGGGTTGGCGAGATAAAAAATGCTGAGGAGCACCCGAAAGCAGATAAACTCTGGGTTTTGAAAGTGGACCTGGGTGATGAGGAGCGCCAGATTGTTGCAGGCCTGAGAAATTATTACAAAAAAGAAGAGATTATTGGAAAGAAAATTGTTGTGATAACCAATCTGAAAACTGCGAAGCTCAGAGGGGTTACGTCAAACGGGATGCTTCTTGCTGCTGATGATGGAAAAAATGTGGCATTACTCAGCCCTGACAGGGATGTTGAGAACGGGGCAAGGATTAAATGAAAATTGACCTGCACGTGCATTCCTGTTATTCTGATGATGCGGACGGCAGTGTGAAGGAGCTGATTAAGGCCGCTGTTAAGAAAGGATTAAATGGTATAGCGATTGCTGACCATAACAGTGTTGAAGGCGGTCTGAAAGGTTTTGGGATTGCGAAAGAAATGAAGGATTTTGCTGTCATCCCAGGTGTTGAGGTTTCCTCTGCAAACGGGCATATCATTGGCTTGAACGTGAAGGAAAACATTCCTAAAAAATTAACGGCGGAGGAAACTGTTGAGAGAATAAATTCACTCGGCGGCATGCCTGTTCTGCCCCATCCTTACAGGATGCTTTCAGGCATTGGTGAAAAAAATGTAAAAGGTTTTGCCGGTGTTGAGGTTTTTAACAGCAGATCACCAGTGCGGGAAAATAAAAAGGCTGAAAAACTTGCTAAAAAAATGGGTATTGGTGAAACAGGCGGCAGTGATGCACATTCCTCAAACGAGGTTGGATATGGCATCACAGAATTCAGCGTTAACAGTTTCAGGATTGATGATTTACTCCAGGAAATAGTGAAAAAAAGAACAAAAGGATATGGTGTCTTAACCCCGAAAAAGATTGCGCTCATGCATCATGTTAAAAGCCTGAGGCTATGGTTTAAAAGAGGATGGGTTTAATCAAATTCTTTTTTTGCCATAAGCAGACCTATGAATGCTATAAGACACAGTATGCTTGAAACAAGGAAGCCTATGCTCAGGATTCCAAGAAGGCTGAAAACAACACAGGTTTTCCAGTTTTTTCCAACAGACGCCATTATACCAGCGATTACTGCAAATACTGCAAAAACAGAGCCTGCTATTGCGAAAACAATCAGCGTGTTAGGCTCAACCGATATTAACGGGAAGCCAAGAATAAAAGCAGAATAACCCCATGTGATTATCGCGAGCATGCCTGCAACAATGAGCAGAACCCCTGACAGGGTGGATTTTGTTCTTGGTTTCACTGGCTCAAGCACAACAGGCTCTGCCCCTGGTTCTACTGGCTCAAGTGTAACAGGCTCTCCTTCTGACCCTACTGGCCCGAGCATCCCTGGCTCCTCATGCAGGGTTTCCCCAAATCTTTTCCTGTACCTTTCATCTATAGCACTGTCAGCATTTTCCTCAAACTCCATTTTCACCACACCTTTTTCTTAATCTCTTTCAGGGTTCTTGCTATCTTACCCTCCATTCTCGGCTTTGCCTCTGGGATTTCTATTTTCTTTGGCTCCCTGATTTTTTTCTTTTTCCCTGCAAGCTCAGAGTACAAATTAATAAGTTCATCCTTGGTCGGCGCAGAATAAAAACGCCCACCTGTTATGCCTGCAATCTCAGTTAGTATTTTTTCATCATAATGCGTCTTTGTTCCTATAAGAACAGGGTAAACAGCTACAGAGTTTTCCTTCAATTTCAGGGCTTCCACAGCAGGGTTCTCCCCCATGTTGTCAGCACCGTCTGTCAGCATTATGAGTATTTTTGGGTTTTCAGGCGTTCCCTGGTTTTTAAATATTTCCACAGCGGTGTTAAGCGCTGAGGATATTGAGGTTCTGCCCGCAGGCTTTGTGTCCTGAAGCTCTGATGATGCCTTTGCCAGAAGCTCATCATTAACATTTGTAAGTGGCAGTTTCTCAAAGCAGGTGCTTCCAAATGTGACAAGACCGACCCTGTCCTTTGTGTCTGTTTTCTGGTTAAGGAAAAACATTACAGCATTTTTTGCAGCCCCCAACCTGTTTGGCTGGTAGTCATCCTTAGACATGGAATAGGAGGTGTCCACTGCCAGGAGGATGTCTGATTTCATGGGCTTTGGCATTATCTCAATTTCCGTACCATCACCTATCTTCACATAACCCTCAGGCTCTACAACAGCCAGCTCCAGACTGACCCCTGACACGCTCACCCTGCTGCCTTTTCTCAGTGTTTTACCCTTTAATGAGCCCACCACTGCATTTGACACATTCACCAGCGCTTTCGGAGTAATGTTTGACGGCGCATGAAACACAATCCTTGATGCCTCATTCATAAAAATGATAAGGTTTTATGCATATATGAATTTTCTTATGATAAATCCGCTTGGGCAATCAAAGCACCATCTGGTTTGTATCTAAGGGCAAAGGAATAAGTTGAAAGGAGGGTCCTGTCCTTGTCGGTAGATACCTCTATGGTTATATGGATAACATCATAGGATGACACCATGTTGTTGTCATCATTTGTCCAGTTCACATTACCATTCCTATTTCCGTTAACATTTACTGTTATGCTCTTTTTCTGGCCAGGGCTTTCCGGAAAATCAAAACGTCCCTTTGAAACACCATTCCCATCATAAAAATAGCATACAATATCTTTAGGGTCTGTTCTCGGTCTGAATGCTGTTAATGTGATTGTGTAATTCACAAGTGTACTATTCCCTGTTTTCTCCACGGCAAGGGTTCCGACAGGCGCGGAGCCGCTCTGGAGAACAATGCCGCTCACCCATAGAAACATCACGGATGCCAGCACAATGGTAATAGCTAATAATAAAACTACGCCTATGATTGGTGAAACTGCTTCCTTGTTCTTCATTAATGAAATTATGGTTTTGTTCGTTAATATAGGTTTCGGCTATATCATAATTCTCATCTCGGCATGGGGAGAGTAAAATGTTAAATACTATCAGGTTTATCATTATCTGATGATTAGAGCAACAATCACTATAACAGGGGATGTTCAAGAGGCGGGTTACAGGGCAATTGTTAGGGATACTGCAAGGAAACTTGGTTTGGTTGGTTTTGCAGAAAACATGCCTGATGGAACAGTAAATGTTATTTGTGAAGGTGAGAAAAAGGAGATAGAAACATTGGTCGGGTCGATAAAAATAAAAACTGAGACTATAAATGTGGAAAAGATTGATGTTAGGTTTGAGGATGCAACTGGTGAGTTTAAAGATAATGGGTTTGTTGTAAAGGTTGGTGATTTAGGGGATGAGTTGTTTCAGGGATATGCAACATCCCTTAAATATTTCAAGATAGGATGGGGAAAACAGGATGAAACAATTGCCGCAATAAAAGGTCTGGACAAAAAGCAGGATAAAACAATAGAGGTTATAGGTACAAGATTTGATACAATGGACTCAAAATATGGCGATATCTCAGAAACGATGAAGGAAATGAAAAACCTGTTTGAAAAACTGGTTGATCATATTATTAAGAAAGAAAAATGAAGTAAGAGAACGCAACTTTTTTTATAAACTCAACTGTCAGTAAACTCCGCAACCGAAAGTTTTTCGGTAGAGATATTACGGAATTTTCCATGAAAATTCCTAATATGCTAGGAAAAGTGCTTCGCACTTTTCCGTCGCATTTCACGTGGAAATCTGTGTTGCGGAGTTTAAGTATAATCATCAAAAAGTATAATCATCATTATACTTATTATGATTATAGTAATATTTCAGGCGTTTTTTAGGGTTTTTTCACTATAAAATAAAGCTGTTTCTGATAGGTAAAGACTCCCTAACCGCTCTTTCATCACCTCGTTATCTCCTCGTTGTCTCCTCGTTACCACCTCGTTACCACCTCGTATCTACTCAAGGATTAGCCTAATATTAAGATTAAGCTGCCCAAAAGCTGCTCCAAAGCCAATATTAGAGCCTAAAAGGGGCTCTATTTACCCTTGGATTTGAACTGGACAAAAAAAGCGGATTTTGAGGTGTGGGGCGAACTTGTATAAACTATCGTACAGGTAGAGAATCCATAATACACCATCCTGTTTTATAATCTTGTTCTCTTTCCAAAATTAATAAGAAGAAAAGAAAGGGATTAGAATAGTGCCGCGTCAAGGCTTATATCTCCGGATACATACCGGAGTTTGAGATGATAACCAGGCCCAACCGCTACTGGATCTATGTCGAAGAAATCATTAGTTGTA
>JASEEW010000185.1 GCA_030019485.1 Thermoplasmatales archaeon
GTAAATATGATGTTAAAATATTTGAGAAACTCCCGCTCTATATAAAAATAGATGTTATAAAAAACCATTATACGATTTTTGGTGATGAAGTGGGACTCTCCTACTATTTCTACAAATTCAGAAAAGAATGGCAAGATGCAGAGCCTAGAATAAAGAGAAATAGGTTTAACAATGCCAGAGAGATGATGAGGCAGAGGGGGATTTGGTTAAATGAAAGAAAGATATCTCAAAAAACTTGAAATATTCGAAAAAGAAACTGAGTTCATCAAAAGTCACAAAATAAGTGATGATGTAACAGAGAGGGCGATGCTTTATTCCCTCCAGATATGTATAGAATCTGCCATGGACATAGCGGCTATGAAAACAAAGGACTCTGGCATGATTGTTGAAGATGATTATTCAAATATAGAAAAATTGATTGAAAATAAAATAATAAGATCTGAGGATGGTGATTTATTGAAAAAGTTCAATGGGATAAGAAATGCTATTGCTCATAAGTACGATAAGCTTGACATGGATATTATTGAGGAGGCTTTGAGAAAGATTGACGAATTCTCAGATGTGGTAGTGAAGATATCAGAATGAATGGCGTATAGGTGTTGTATCATGACCGCATCAACAAGTATGGTTTTCACAGGCACACAAATCAACTACTACTTCATCTGCAAAAAGAAACTCTGGCTTTTCTCACATGATTTGCAAATGGAGCATTCATCTGATAAGGTTTTACTGGGAAAACTCCTTCATGAGACAAGTTATCCTAGAAAATTCAGGGAAATAGAGCTTGAAGGAATAAAAATTGATTTTCTGGAAAAAGGATGTGAGATTCATGAGGTAAAAAAATCAAGAAGAATCGAAAAGGCACACATCTATCAGCTTTTATACTATCTTTATTATCTGAAAAAACTTGGTGTCTCTGGTAAGGGTGTTATAAACTATCCTCTGCTGAGAAAAAAGATGAGTCTTGAGCTGACGGAGGAAAAGGAAAAAGAAACTGAGGAAATATTAAAGGATATAAAACACATTCTCTCCTTGGAAAAACCCCTAGATGTTGAGAAAAAAACATACTGCAAAAAATGCAGTTACTATGAGCTGTGCTGGTGCTGAAATGAAAAAAAACTATTATATATTGCAGAGTGGAAGGCTGAAAAGAGAGAAAAACACTGTATATTTTGAGAATCAGGAAATGAAGAAACCCATACCAGTCAATGATGTTGATTCCCTGTTTGCTTTTGGGGAAATTGACATTAACTCCAAATTATTAGTTTTCCTCTCACAGCAGAAAATACCTATGCATTTCTTCAACTACTACGGCTATTACTCTGGCACATATTATCCAAGAGAATATCTTAACTCTGGTTTTCTACTTGTGAAACAGGTTCAGCATTATCTTGACAAAAATAAAAGACTATGGATTGCAAAGGAAATTGTGAAATCAGCATGCCATAATTTATTAAAAAATCTGATGCATTACAGAAAACATGGGAAAGATATGGAAAGATACATAGAAAACATTGAAAATGAGAGAAAAAATATTGAGAACACAGGAGACATTCAGGAGCTCATGGGAATAGAAGGGAGAATCAGGGACTGCTATTACCAAAGTTTTAACATTTTCCTCAGGGAAGGTTTTGAGTTTGAGAAAAGAACAAGGAGGCCGCCTGAGAATATGATAAACTGCCTTGTATCCTTTGGAAACTCATTGGCCTACACAACAACCCTGACAGAGATTTACAACACACAACTTAACCCGACTATCAGCTATCTGCATGAGCCTGGTGAAAGAAGATTCTCATTAAGTTTAGATATTAGTGAGATATTCAAACCAGTAATTGTCGACAGGGTGATTTTCAATCTGGTTAATAATAGAATAATCAAACCAGAGCACTTTCTGGAGGAACTAAACTTTTGTTACCTAAATGATGCTGGGAAAAAGATTTTTCTTTCAAACTATGATGAAAAACTGCATACAACAATCATGCACAAGAAACTAAAAAGAAATGTTTCATACCAGACACTGATGAGGCTGGAATGCTATAAACTGGTAAAACATCTTATTGATGAGGAAAAATATGAAGGGTTTAAGGCATGGTGGTAGGATTGTATGTTATAATCGTATATGATATTATGGAAAAAAGGGTGAGTAAGGTCTGCAATTTTCTGAGAATATACCTGAACTGGATACAAAACTCTGTTTTTGAGGGTGAAATTACAGAAGGAAAACTTGAGGAAATAAGGATAGGATTAAAAAATATAATAGATAAAAATGAGGACTCAATACTCATTTTCACAGTATCAAACAAAAAATGGCTTAACAAAGAAATTTTAGGCATAGAAAAAGCACCAATCTCAACAATAATCTAAAAACAACCTGAAAAGGTCAGCCTTTATAAATAAACAACACAACTAGATGTTGACTTTTTCAAACACAGAAAATCTTTTATTTCCTGCGCCCTATTACCTATTTAGGCGCAAAAAACGGCGGGTTTGAATAGGACTATAGTAGAATTGAAATAAGGAGAAAATAGAGGTTTTCCTTGTTGAAGACACACACGTTTGAATAGGACTATAGTAGAATTGAAATATAAA
>JASEEW010000014.1 GCA_030019485.1 Thermoplasmatales archaeon
TGGGTAATACATTCCCACGACGGGGGATATGATTATCTCGTAAAGTCAGGTTTAAACAGGATTTATGGATTGAAAACAAAAAACCTTGGAATGTAGGGTATGCTGAAAAACTCCAAGAAACTTTTGACGAAAAATTTCCTCTATTTCTTCTTTTACTCTTTTTATTACTTTCATTCATCACAAGCCTGATTTGCGGATTTTTATTTATCAGCAGGAAAAAGGAAAAAATACCTTTTTATCTCCTGATAGGTTTGTGCAACATGGGTTTTGGATGGGTTGGAATGATTATAGCTACCCACCTTTTAAGAAAGCATCTGGCAGCGCCAGCAGGGGGGGATGATGCATTTGTAGTGTGCTATGTGCTTCTGTTCATATTATTGATTTTTGCTTCGTTTGGGATTATTTATCTACCACTTGCCTTTTAGTAGTTGGAAATGGCGGTTAGAAGACAGAAACAGTCTTTTCCTCTTTCCCCTAACCCCTAATCCCTGACCCCTAACTCCTTGTCAGGTATTTCCTCACCGCAGCCTTGATTGTCCCTGATGTGCCGGTTGTTTTTATTTCAGCATCTGTTTTACCTATCTGTTTAACAGAGTTCAATATTCTTATTGCCTCGTTTTTTCCTGTGTGCGCGCATCTCATCAAACCCTTGTTATTCCTGTATCTTGTAAGCCATGGCTTAACAGAGTTGAAGCAGGGTTTAAATTCCTTTCTGATCATTCCCACAGCATCATTTCTTGAAATATTTTTATCAGAGATTATCTCAAATGCAATGTACCTGCGCCTTCCAATTTTATCCTTGACTGTCACAAAAACCTTATTATCTTTAATGGTTATTTACATTATGGTGAAAAAATGAAAAAACTGTTGATAGTCTGTCTGATATTGATGTTCTGTCTGAGCAGTTTTGTGATAGGGAGTCCGGTAGAATGTGAAAATACAAAAAACCCTGCTCAGAGGGTCGTGCTCGCAGAGCTTTTCACATCAACAACATGCTCGCACTGTCCGTATTCCGAGGCAGCAATAGAACAACTATCTGAGGAATACGGTCCATCAAAATTGGCTGTCTTAGAGTATCATGCTGGTGGGGAATTTTATACAGAAGATTCTAGCAACAGGGCAAAATACTATTTTGGTCCTACTGGTACAGGCACACCTGATATGATATTTGATGGTGTAATAGAAGAAAGCGGTTCTACGGATTCTGTGGAAGAAGATTACGATAGATATAAACCCCATATTGATGATAGATTAAGTATACCAAGTTCATTTGAAATAATGCTTAGTCCATCAATAGTCGGTAATGTTGGCAAGATTACAGCATACATAAAAGCAGTAGCGAATCCTGAAAAATCTAATCTTAAGGTAAGGTTTGTAGTGTTTGAGAACAATGTGTACTATACTGAGGGGGATGGTGGACCATACTACCAGTTTGTTGTCAGGGATGTACTGGAAGAAGAATCATTGTCACTCTCCAAAGCAGGTGAGTCAGAGACATTCACAAAAACATTTAGCATAAGTAGCAGTTGGAGCAAAGAGGAGTTAGGCGTTGTTGTTTTTATTCAAACAGATAAAAATGCTGGAACATCTGGTTTGCCACCCAGGTACAGAGTAGATGATGAAGTTTTGCAGGCATCCATCTGCAAGTTTGGTGTATCATTAACGTCAGATAAAAATTCTGAGGATGTCGGTTCTGGCGGAACAGCAACATTTGAGATAGACATGAAAAACATGATGAGCACAACAGAAACATATAATGTTTTCTTAGAGAAAAATCTGGCATCAGGCTGGGATGCAAGTTATACTGCATGCACAGGTGGCATGTGCTATTCAAATCCATCCACTATTACCCTATCTCCTAATGAAACAGCAGAAATCGAGATTGATGTTGTTTCATCTGCTGATTCAGAACCTGGTGATTCTGGTACTGTAATATTTACAGTTATTTCCCAAACAAACCCTTATGTGAAATCATCCATTATTCTAAAAACAACAATACTCCCACAACCAACACAGCCTACACTAACATCTGAATCTGCCTCAACAACCTCCATAACCATTTCCTGGACTAAAAACACTGACTCTAACTTTAACAGGTATGAGATACACATGTCAGCATCCTCTCGTTTCATACCAAGCAACACTACACTTGTGAAAACGCTCACTAATCAGAACACAGTATCATGGGAGGTTACAGGATTGACAGAAAACACGGAATATTATTTCAAACTCAGGGTTTATGATACAAACAATCAGTATTCTGATTCAAATGAGATTAATGCAAAGACATCGAAGACAGAAACAGAAGGAGGCAGGAGAGGCATCCCTGGTTTTGATGCAGGTATGATAATATTTGCATTAGGAATAATCTTCATATTCAGGAAAAGGTTTTTCAATGAGGATTAGTGATTACAGACTGATTTCCCAAACAGTTTTCTTTATTTTGGCAAATCTCGGTTTTATTGGAATGACAGGACTCATTTATCCTTTTTTTTACTGCTACGCATGCCCTTTTGCTGATGCTGCATGCCCGATAGGTATTCTTGAACACGCTGTCCTTGGTGATTACATGCTGTTTATTTATCTTTTAGGATTCATAGGGGTTATAGGTGTTATTTTTGGTAGATTATTTTGCGGATGGGCATGCCCGATAGGCTTTCTGCAGGATATCTTTGGTTTTCTCACAGGAAAGAAAAAAATAAAAATGAGTGAGAAAACCAAATGGCGCCTACTCAGGATTGTTTTCTTATTTTCATTGACAATTATAATTCTCATAGCAACAGTGTTTGTAATGAGATATGATTTCCTACTTTCTATCATAATTATCCTAGTTCCTACAATACTCATCCCTTACATCACAAAATTATTAGATTTTGGATATCTGAAATACAACATCCTCATCCTTACAATTATTACAACATACATAACAGGAGCACTTGCATTCACCCAAATATGCCCGATAGGAGGTTTAACAGTAACAATACCAACACTTTTGCTTTACCCTGATAAATATGTTTTTGGAAAATTTTTCTGGGTAAAAATATTTGGTGTGATTCTTTTTTTCCTACTCATAATTTTATCATTCAGGGGATGGTGCAAGTATTTTTGCCCTTTTGGCGCACTCATCTCATTTTTCAACAAAATCAGCATCATTCATCTGAAAGTTGATGAAACATGCACAGAATGCGGGTTATGCAAAAATATCTGTCCAATGGATATTGATTTAATAAATGATGGAAGAGGTCCTGAATGCATTGAATGTTTTAAATGCGTTGACGCCTGCCCTCATAAATCAATTCATGTTTCCCACTGAGACCTGTTTTCATCATAATGATAGATGGCGCTTTCAATAATATGTTCCAAGTTTGACATGGTAGGTTTACCTGGTTGGTAGCCCATGAAAAAATACCAGCCAATTTTCACCTCATCTGTCTCATTATCTCTAACGAGCGTTATTACAACAGTTGTGGGCACACCACCGGCATTAGAGTAGATATTTAATGCCTCCTGATTATCCTCGGTTTCCTTGGTATCTAACGAGAAAAGTTTGACATTATCTTTGTATTTATCACCCGCTGCTCCATCCCATTTATCACCTTTCACAATTCCTGATACTTCCATATCAACCCATTGCTCATCACAACTTGGACAGCCATGATACCAGCAGAAAAATATGAAAACAATCTTACCATTCTTCAATGTGTCAACCACCCATTCAGGATGTGAAACATCCTCTGTTGAAAAACCTTTAAAAGGAATGAACTCTGGGTTTAGACCCATGCAGCCATAGCATGGTACTGATGAAATCCTCTTACTCAATACATACCCACCGAATCCTGCACCTGAAACAAGCAGGGTGAGTGTAATCCCTAAGGATAAAACCTGAAGTAGTTTCATATAATCAGGAATGGAAATAGGTAATATAAAACTGTGCCGAAACTTTTATTACCCGTTAAACTGTTTCTTTTTTGGTGATAAAAAATGCAACCTGGAGTAGGAGGACAGCCACAATATCAGCCTGAGTATCAACCGCAGGTGCAAGCACAACAACCAGTATACCGTCCACCAAGACAACCAATTGATATAGGGGGATTTTTTTCAAAGAAAATCGTAACTATATTTATCCTGATTGGTGTGTTGCTCTTCTTCATAGGAGCTATCCTATGCAACGGTGCAGCGGTTACTAAGGCAAATCCCAACATAGGCGAAACTGAGGGGGCCATGAGTCTTTATAAGGCTGGAACAATTGTTCTGGATATAGGAGCACTCATAACAACCCTTGCCCTGTTTGGTGGTGCGATGGTAAGCAATGAAATTGACGTTAAACTTAAAGTAGCTATGCTAAGTGTTGCTACTGCTATCCTAATCGTAATGCTGATAATGGCGTTGATGGGCGCACCAATGGGCAAGATGACATAGTACCATTCATTCTTTTTTATACTGCTCTCTACAGTATACTGAGAGGGGGATAAAATGCAACCTCAACAACTTCAGCCGTCTAAGATGCAAGCAAAAGTTACCTCCATAATCATAATTGGGATAGTGCTGTTATTCATCGGTGGAGTGTTGGCAGTTGTGTTCATACCAGAGGAAACAGTAACTGCTGACGAACTATGGAATGACTTGGACAAAGATACTGGATGGTTCAAATCGTATGAGAGTGGTGAATACATAACAGTTCGCGGCAGGATTACGAGTCTAGAATACTACTCCTACCATTACGGCATGTACCAGGGTAGCTACATTCATCTTGATAACAACGATAGAGTAGTTTTCGGTGCAAGCGGCGATATAAGGGAGGAGTTTTCAGAGGGTGATAAGGTAGACATCACTGTCAGAATTGACCCATTTCATTGTGTGTATCTAAATGATACTAATGAGTTGTTTATTACGATGACCTATATGGAAGACGCCAAAGAGTCTACAGAATCATTGTTTTATTTATCAATACCAATGATTATAGGAGGGACTTGCCTTTTAATAATAGGATTTATATTCTACATCAAAAAAAGTTGGCGTGGGATAAGTATATTAGGATTACCGAGACAGCAACATCCCCAAGAATCACAACCTGTCTCACAGCAATATCCCTGTCCCTATTGCGGGCAACCTTTAAGTTTCGTAAAACAATACAATAGATGGTACTGTGATAAATGTAAGAGGTATGTATGAGAGGAGATTAAAATGAAAACAAAAAAATTTGCTATAGGAGTGATCGTTATTTTAATCATTGTGTGGGGGTTAGCGGTGCCATTAGCATTTTTAGGTGGAGAGGAACAACAAGGGATGACATTTTACGAATTTCAATCTGGCCCCACCCATTTTCCCACTTATTATTATTCACATATGGATGAAGAAATTATCATTGTAGACACCATCAGCAATATAAGCTCTCCTTATAAGAACATATATGGCGAGGATGTTATAATAATCGAGTTTGAAAGTACAGAAGGAAAAGATGTGTCACTGCCGAGCATGTGTTGTACGGGGAACCTGACAAATCTGACCAAACGCCTTCATGAAGGAGATAAAGTGATAGTTAAGTTCACCGGTAATGAATGGATATACGGAGGATACATGATTGTCATCCCTGAAGATCGCATACAACGTGTATCTGTTTCACACGCAATAAATCTGTTGCCAATATATGTTGCTTTATGCATTACAGTAGTGATATTGATTGTTGCTGTTGTATTGGGGTATAAAAGAGCAGTCCCGTCCTCAAGGATGTATCGGCAACCACGATATCTTCAACCAACTACGGTTGAGCAAACAGCAAAACAAGTCCCACAGCAACCTCAACAACCACAAACCGTCCAGGTACAATGTATGAATTGCGGGCAGATTAACACAATATTGCCGGGGCAGGAATCCTTCATTTGTATTAGGTGCGGTGTGAAAAGCGTGAAAAAATAAAAAAATTGGAGGAATAAACATGAGGAAACCAAGGCAGAATACAAGCCTTTTCCAAGAGGTGATTAGGTTATGGGTAATCCAATTAGTGATTTGATTTTTGGAGCAAGAGAAGGACTACAACAGTCTTTTAAAGGTTTGTTAGCAACACTGGGATTTGGTATACTTATTGGATTAATCTTAATTGGTATTGGATTTCTCATCGGCGGGATATGGGCATTATTTCTGATTCTTTTTGGAATAATAGTGATAATAGGGAGTATACGGAGATTTATTGTTGGCTCTGTTGTTAAAGGTGGTGCTGCAATAAAATCTAAAATATTTGATAAACAATCTCTTCAGCCACCCACCATTAAACAATCTGCAGCACAGATTCCACAACAAACTCAACAATCACCACAGCCACATCAACCGCAGACCATCCAAGTACAATGCATGCATTGCGGGCAGATTAACACAGTAATCCCTGGACAGAAATCCTTTATCTGTAGCAGGTGCGGTGTGAAAAGTGTGAAAAAATAAGATGGTTCTGCGATAAGTGGTGCGCTTGCAACATACAAGGCTGGAATGATTGTGTACAATGTAGGTATGCTGATTCTGGTTTTGATACTGTTTGCAGCAGCACTTCTCGGAAAAGAATTCACAGAATACATGCGTCTTGGAATGTTTGTTGCAGCAGGGCTTATACTTGGATTCAATCTCTGGGGATATTCCTCGTTCTAAAAACTTGGATGCCTTAAACCCCTCTTCTTTTTTTCTTTTTAAGGTTTATGCGTCTCTCACTCCATCTTCGCACAGCAGAATAACAACCTCGCCCTCAGGCAGATGCGGTGAATCAATCAGACGTGCAATCCTCTTGCTTCCCTTGCTTTTCCTGAGATATATTCTGAATGTTGCAGTATGACCAACAATATGCCCCCCGATAGGTTTTGTAGGGTCACCGAACATTAGTGCAGGGTTTGCCTGAACCTGGTTTGTAGCAACCACAACAGCATTGTTTAGGTAAGCAAACCGCAGCAAATCATGCATGTGCTTATTAATCTTCTGCTGCCTGTTAGCAAGTGCCCCTCTGCCAACATATTCAGCCCTGAAATGCGCTGTCAGGGAGTCAACCACAAGCAGCCTTACCGGATGCTCCTTTGCAACCTCAGATGCTTTCTCAGCAAGCAGCATCTGATGATGGGAATTGTATGCCCTTCCAACCCTGATTTTTTTAAGCGCCTCATCAGGATCCATGCCCAATGCCTTTGCCATCTGCACAATCCTCTCAGGCCTGAAGGTGTTTTCTGTGTCAATCATTACTGCCTCGCCTTCCAGTCCGCCTTTGTCTTTCGGTAACTGTACACTTACAGCCAGCTGATGCGCGAGCTGCGTCTTCCCTGAGCCGAACTCACCAAACAGCTCAGTGATTCCCTGGGTTTCAAAACCACCACCCATTAACTCATTTAAAACAGGTGCGCCTGTTGTGACTTTTCCTACCTCTTTCCTTCTTTCCATTACTATGTCGCCTGTTTCAAAACCGCCAACATCAACCTCCTTTCTCGCAGCAGTAATGATTTTTACAGCAGTTCCTTCACTGATACCCTCTATTTCTGCAAGCTCGGCAGGTGATGCAACAGCTATTGCCATCAAATCAGAATAACCTAGCTCTCTCAGCCTCTCCGCGGTCGTCCCGCCTACACCAGGCAGGTCCTCAATAGATTTTTCCTTTTTTTCCTTCATCTTTGCCACCAAGGGGGGAAAACACAATATGAATTATTAAACTTGTCTATGAAAAATAGTTATGTCGAATCCTGAAATTATTTTTTATGTATCCGGAACAGAAAAACAGGCAGGGTTTCAGTATCCAAAATCCCTGGGATGGACCTGATTTTTTCGATAACAAAATCCCAAACAGGGTTTACCTCATCAGTTTCAATCTTTGCAATAAGGTCATATTTGCCGAATAATGGCTGCAGCTCAACAACGCCGGATGTGTTTGATAGTTTATAATAAACGTCTTCTTCCATTGCCGGTTTGACCTTTATTAACACGAACCCGGTCTGCATGGTTTAATACATGGTTGTTCCCTGTACTTAACAGTTCCCATACTTCATCGTGAAATGTCTGCTATAGTTAACATTTATATTGTTTGAAGAATATTAGGAAAATATGCCTGATTACTGTCTGATTGCAGGTACTGGCAGGGATGCAAAAATGAGGCTGCGCCAGTACTGCAGGAGAGAACCAGCGAGGGGGAAAACTATTTGTTTTGGCACCTATATCATAAGATGGGATGAAAAAACCCAGAAATACATAACCAACCAGGTTAACAGAGGGGATGTTCTAATATATTACATAACACCCCTTACCAAACTGATGATGAAAAAACTGGGACCAGAGACCTGCATACTCATAGCACCGGAGGCACGTACATCAAAGGAGAGGACTAGGAAATGGGTGCTGAGGAATAAGAATGGGGTGGTAAGACATATCTGTTATGGAACATACATGCTCAGATGCACAAAAAGGATCAGAAAATATGTTGAAAAACACGTGGGGAAAGAGGATGTGAGAACATATATGGTGAGGGAGATAGGAATATAAGAAAAATATGTAGCGGTTGTAGCGGGAATAGCTACAAATTGTAGCGGTAACGCTACAGGGAAATAAGGGTAGAATGGAGGGGGACGTAGCGCTTTCTCATTCGCTACATCAAAAGGAAGGAAGAACTGTAGCGGAAGGGGGAGCGCTACACGACAGGTTTAAATGCTGAAAAGTATATTCCCAAATATGCTAGAGAAACATGGATGGAATCAAAACCCGTTTAACCCAAATCTTCCAGAGCCTGATTTTCTGATATACAGGAGGCAGACAGAAGAAATTTTTGAGAAAATCAGGGAGAACAGGATTTTATGGATTTGCGCGCCCATGGGCAGTGGAAAAACAACAATACTAAAATACATAGTAAAACACAGTCCTGCCTATAATTTGAAAACCCTGTACTGGCACTGCGGATACAACCCTGAGCTTGAGGATTTTAAAATCAGATGCAAACGCCTGCACAGTTTTTTTGATGTCTTAAAACGCAAAATAAGGGTTATACTGATTGATGAGGCGAACTACATAACAGACAGATGGTTTTTCAGGTATCTTGTAGGGCTGCTTGATGATGAAAGGATTCATCCATCAGTAGTTTTTGCATCAGTTACACCGCCGCCTTCTGATCTTATGTTTGAGACTTTCAAGGACAGGCATGTTGAGAACATAACCATTGGTCCTGCCTCAGAGGACGAGATTATGAGCATGATTGAAGGAAGAATTAAAAAGGCAGGGGGTAAAGGAATTGAGCCTTTTGATGAGGAAAACCTGAGGGAAATTATTAGAAAATGTGAAACACCAAGAATGCTGCTTGAAAGATTAATGATGCTTGCCTCTGGTAAAGAAACAGAAGAAAAAGCAGGGGTTGAAAAAAGCTCTCTGGATTTAGAAAAACTGTCGGAGCAGCAGAAAAGAATTGTGGAAATTCTCTCTGTTCACCCTATGTCCGCACCAGAAATTGCAAAAACACTTTCCACAAGTCAGTCAGGTGTGAGAGGGCAGCTGAACAGACTGGGCTCCATGGGGTTTCTCAGAGATAAAGGGTACAGGATGCCTGTTGTTGAAAAAAGGGGGGGTGTGTGGCATATCCATCCTGAATTCAGGGTTGCATCTGCAAAGGCAAAACAGTAATAATGTATAACACCTATGTCCCCATTATGGGACAGACCGGCATAATATATGGCACTGCAGGGACAGTGGATTTCAAATTTGCAGTTTCTGGGGAGGTGAAAAGAAACAGTTATGTTCAGACAGAACACCCTGAAGGAAAAGTTCTTTCGCTTGTTACGGATGTCCACAGATACTCTGACATAACATTTGATGATGCAAAAAAAATATCATCAGGCATACCAGTAAGAAAGGAAAGCAAACTGTCTGCCACAGCATCTGTTATTGGTTACAGGGATGAGAGAAATGCTCTTCAGACACCAAGAACACCTTTTAAACCAGGAGAGCCTGTTTACACCGCGGATGAAAACCTGATTAAGGATATTTTAGGACTGATGAATGAGGGACTGTATCTTGGACTGCTCAGATGGCACGATATCCCAGTCTGCCTGGACCCAAAGTCCATAGCAGAAAGGCATATCAGTGTTCTCGCAAAAACAGGGAGTGGAAAATCGTATCTTGTGGGTGTTCTCATTGAGGAGTTGATCAAGCATAAAGTGCCTGTTGTTGTTATTGACCCTCATGATGAGTATTCCTCGCTTGTTCACCCAAACCTCAGGGAGGAGGAAATCAAGCTGATGAAAAGATTTGGGATAAAACCAAAGGGTTATGCTGAAAATGTTGCTGTTTACTCACCTGACCCAAAGCTCAACAAAAATTCAATACAGCTAAGCTTCAATGATGCAAACATGGATGCATGGCAGATAACTGAACTCACATCAATAAAAAGCCCTGTGCATATTGGGATACTGCGCAGGGTAATTAATGAATTGAGGGCTGGAAAAAAATATTACACGCTCAGAGACATAAGGAATGCGGCGGAGGATGACCCGAACACATCAAAATGGGGGGTTGTGAACAAACTGGATTTTCTGCTCTCCACAAACCTGTTCTCAGGTCCTGGCATGGATATCGGGGATTTTGTTAAACCTGGACAGGCGACAATAATAAATTTACGCGGTGTGCCACCTGAGACCCAGGAGGTTGCGGTCACAATGATTGCAAGGAGCCTGTTTAATTTAAGAAAACTGAAAAAAATACCAAAGGTTGTGCTTGTTGTTGAGGAGGCACATAACTTCTGCCCCCAGGAGGGCAGTGCAGGACCATCATCCATCCTCAAAACAATAGCTTCAGAGGGGAGAAAATTTGGTCTTGGACTGGGTGTTGTGAGCCAGAGGCCTGCGACTGTGGATAAGAATGTTTTAAGTCAGTGCGGGGTGCAAATCATATTAAAGGTCACAAACCCGAACGATTTAAAGGCAATTACAGCATCGTTTGAGGGTTTAACATCATCTGCATCCGATGAGATACAAAGACTGCCTATTGGGGTTGCAATGGTTGTTGGTGGAAATATATCTATGCCGGTGCTTGTTAATGTGAGGGTTAGGGAAACAAAGCATGGCGGGGAAGAAATTCTGGAAATGGATGAAATTGCTGAAAAAGAGGAAGGGGAAAAGGAACCAGAGGAAGAAAAAAAGCAATTAGAAAAAGTTGAGGAGAAACCTCCGAAGGAAGAGAAAAAAAAGAAAGGGTTCTTTGCCAGATATTTTGAGGAAAAAACAGATTAATTTATATAACAAAAAAGAGATATGGATATTTGTGAAGGGAATAAAAACATATGTTGAGGGGTTTGATAAAATTGTTGATGAGGGCATGCCCGCAGGAAGTGTTATTCTCATTACAGGCACATCCGGCAGCATGAAATCATCATTTGCATACTACATACTGTATAAAAATGCGTTAAAAGGAAAAAAAGGGGTGTATGTGGCATTGCAGCAGAATGAAAAAAACATTAACCAGCAGATGGAAAACTTTGGCTGGAAAACGGAAAATGTGAAGGGGGACCTGTACATTCTTGACAGATACAAACTACAGGAGGGGATTGAAATGCTCTATAAGAAAACATTCATGGATATCTTGCTTGAGCATCTGCTCCTTCTGAAACAGGATTTTAACTACGAACTGGTAGCTGTTGACTGTCTCTCTGCCATGGAAACAATATCAGAGCCCAGAAAACCAAGAGTTGAAATGTTTAAATTTTTTGAGTGGTTGAGAAAACTTGGAACAACCTCATTCCTTATATCAGAAATGTCCCAGGATTCAAAAGCCTACAGCAGATATGATGAAGAGTCACTTGCAGATGGCATCATACACCTGAAAATGGAGCAAATAGGTGATGTGAAAATTCAGAGAAGAATAAGATGCGTGAAAATGAGAACATCAAAACATTCTCCTGACTGGTACACATTACTTTTCGGTGATGGAAAATTCAGGGTCGCAGAGGTTATCAGCGAGGCAAGATAACTTATACATGGTTGGATATGTATGTAAAATTACCACAGAAACAAAATCATTAGTATTATTATGATCAAGCCTGAAGCAATCCCAACACCAAGGGTACGAGCCTTGCTGACAAGAGCATACCATGGCACCTCTTCCTCCCTCAACTGTTTATGTTTCCATGCATACCAACAGGTGAAGGATATCAACATTATGAGAAAGCAGATATACATTGCTTCCAACTCAGAAACACTTATTACCCTAAACGGTACACGCATTTGCAATAACCAAAAAATAGCATTTAGGATACCCATACATAGCCCTATAAATATGGATTCCATTATATCAAGTCTCTGCACAAACATACAGGTTGCAAGAAAGGAAAGGAAAACAAGGAACAATGCAAAAAGTAAAAAAAGAGACGACAAACGACCAACTATTATATGCGTCACTATCCCAATATCAATAAATGCGCCACACATTGTCACAAAAACAGAAACAACAAGGGTTGCGGCTATAAAAAGAGGTGTTGAGTTACTGAACAGCATCTTGCAGTTCTTTCTAAAGCTGAGCAGAGCTGCTAAAAGCAGTAAATAGATTACAGTGTTTATTGGGAGGTTAACAAAAAACAGGTATACAAATGCAGACACAAAACCGAGATATGGTTGTGGCACAGAGGATATTCCATCTGCGGATGCAGTGCCTGCTAATGCAACCATGCATCCTAGCGTTGCCATCACGCCTATAACGAATTTTTTAAACACAAGTAATATATTACTACCTTCTTTCTTAAAAGGTTTGCTGTTCATTTTGACCATAATTTTTCCTTATACCTTGTGTTTTCTTTTATATAATAAGATTAGTCCAACTGCAAGAAGAAGCATAATTGATGCTATCCCCACTATCAAAGGAAGCATCTCTTCAGGTATTAACCCTCCTTCTTTAGTTCTAACATATAATGGTAGTACATAATATTCTGAGTAACTCCCGCCATCATAGGCTCTAACAAATAGGGTATGTTTACCATCGGAAACATTTGTGGTATCCCATGTATATGACCAGTTTGTTGTGCCACTTACGATTTCCCATTCTCCATCGGGATCTATCTTTATTTCAACTTTTTGGATTGTTGTGTTTGGGTTTGTGGATTCAGCAGTACCTCTTATCTCTACAACACCATCCACAGTATCCCATCTTTTTGGTGACAACACGCTTACAATGGGTAGCGAAAGATTCTCAGTTAAAAACCCAGGGTAAGGCACTGTTCTTTTAAAATACACATATGTCCAATCTTCTGTGAAATTGTAATCCACCCAGACCACATATGCATTTTCCTCATACATGGCGATGCTGGAGTCATATGAATCATCCAAGTCATAGGTTAGCCTTGTATCGTTGCTCCATGTTACTCCGCTGTCCATGCTTATCTTATAGTAAATCTCTATGTTATCATCCCTTCCATCCTGCCATACTACATACACATTTCCATCACTTGCAGCAACATCAGGTATTCTAGCCTGATGACCATGGTATGAGCGAGCAAATCTTATATCTTCACTCCAGTTTTCACCGTTATCCATGCTTTTCTTGTAAAAAATCTCATCATTTCCACTTTGAGTATTTTTCCATCTAAACCATACCACATAAACATTATTTCCATCAACTGCAATACGGGGTTGGGTAGGATCGTTGGTTAATGTTTTATCTTCATCCCAGTGTTTTCCACCGTCTATACTCCGTTTATATCGGATGTAGGGATCAGCAAATCCTCCTGACCATACAACATGAATATTATTACCCTGAGCAAACATTGTCGGTGTAACCTGCCCCTGTATCAGACAGCTTTATCTCTTCATCCCAATTTGCCCCATTATCTTCACTGTGTTTATAATAAAGTTTGTCGCTCCCTTCTCTATCATCTGCCCAAACAACATAGACCTCCTCTTCGTTCACTGCTATGTTCGAAGCAGTAGCACTTCCACTACTGTTAGTAAGTTGCTTTTCATTGTCCCAAGTTTCACCACCATTAGCACTTTTTATATAATACAACTCAGAATTTGGTGTGTATAAACTTCCTATGTTTCGATCCCAAACTACATGGATATTATTTCCATTAACAGCAATTCTTGGATCTGTATCAGAACACCAGTAATCCGCAGTCTTTTGATAAGAGTTATTGGTAAGTCTTATATCATCAGTCCATGTCATGCCTCCGTCACCGCTTTTCTTAAAAAAAATCTCAAAATCCTGACCATATTCATACTCAGGATTCTCATACCTTGCATCCGACCAAACAACATAAATATTATTTCCATCTACGCAAATCTCAGGTCTGCAAGGATTAAGCGCCTCGTAACTCAACTTAGTATTTGATGACCAGGCCTGATTTGCATCCCTGTTCTCCAATGCCAACCCAAGGGGGAGTGAACACGAGGTTATAATCATTACAATCATAAAGAAGAACACTGTCATCTTTATATGTATTGAAATTTCTTTCATAATGTTTCCCCCTAAGGAGTTATCAGACACCGCACATTAACTTAATAGCCAAACGGGTGAAAATATACTATGTAACGCCCATAAAACCAGTCATAATGCGCGCCCCATTCCTCCTTTCTTTCATTGTTGTAGCTTAGTTGCGGGTTGTCGAATAACAGCTTTTGATCATATGTTTCCGTCCAAGAGTAGCTCAGCCATCCATACCCGATGGTCCTCTCTCTTGTGTAATACTGGTAACCCTCACCAGCCATAGTATGCCAAGAACCCCATTCCCAAAAGTAGGATTTTATCGTGGGATAACCATTTTTTATCTCTTTGCACCAGTCATCATAATTTGCCCCCCACCACAAATCTCCACTATATGCATAATGACCAAAAGCATTTGCTGCATTAGCCATCCCTGAAGCTATGTTACCTTTATCTGTCCCTTCCGAGGTCGTTCTCATAAAGCTTGCAACCATATCTTGATCTATATTCTTATAATTGCTAATACCTTGATTATACCAATATTTAAACAGCATTGCCCCAGAAGCAGGTGAACAATAGTTAGTCTTTTGAGTTATGTGTGGGACATCTATATGTTTACGGTGTTTTGTAGATCCCCAAGAGTTGTTAAATAACAAATTGTATGTTAAATGTTGCCAAGCACCCTTTCTAATTTCATCTATGGATATAGGAATGTTTTCATAGGTCTCTTCCCCTACCCTACATCTCTCAGAACCATAGTGTGTTCTATTTTCTGTTCTCATAAACTCTGGCTCTTCAGAGTCATAACGTAGTATTGGTGTACCCTTTCTTTCGGTAGTAACTCTTATTCCACCCAACACAGAACCCTCTTGGGATAAAATCGCCATCTCATACACTACCGGATCTCCTAATGATGAGTAATGAACCGCAGGATCACTCACAATAGCATTTGCCCATTCAGGATAATCTTCTTTTGCCAACAGCTTTATTCTTTCCTTTGCTATTGTTTTAGCCAGTTCTGGTGATACAGTATCACCCAAACCCGTTACCTCACTAATTTTCGGTGTATTAGTCCAAGTATTAAAAATAATTTCTACTTTATCTATTATATCCGGGTTTGGTGAAAGCAAAACATTGGTGACAGTATCAGTTGATGCTTTTACAACATTGATTTCCCTAACACCACTACCATTACCTATACCGTCTGCCCATGTTGCACCAAGAATTGTGCCATTATTATAATTGGATGATGCATCATAAACAGTGTTGTTTATGTTTTCATCAAAATGCCACCAGCCTACAACACCATCAGCAGGATTGTATATCTTGTTAGTGTAATCCTGCTTTATTTCATCAGGACTCATGGCTCTATTTAAAATCCTTACTTCATCAATAACACCGTTGAAATAATTATCTACTTTTCCTATAAATACTCTTTTAGTTGGATAAGGTTTTCTACCAGCAAAAGAATCTGTGCTGTAAACTTCCTCCCCATTTACATATACTTTATAGTATGTCCCATCAAATGTTGCAACAACATGATTCCAAGCATTCTGAGTAATAACATTGCCCGTGCAGAAAGAATTCCAGTTGGTTCCATCACCAAAACCACCATGTATCCTTGTTTTCTGGTATATCCATAAACCAGGATATCTGTATCTGTCACCAGCATGATATCCTAAAAATCCATGGAAATTATCATCAGTAATTGTTGGATAAATCCATACCTCTTCTGTAAAATTACCACCTGACAAATCTAGACTATCTGACTCTGGTATGCTAACATAATCATTTCCATCAAAACTCAGTCCAACACCAGTTGTCCCAATGCCAGAATGACTATGAACTCTAACAGTCATATTATATTCATCTGTACATCCTTCAGGATAGTATATGCCCATGTTTCCCTGTGCTATACTATGCCCTGTATCCAATGCTAGTAAGTAAGATGATTGCCCTGATTCTCCTTTCCAGTAGGTGTTTTTGTTTCTATCAACTGTTAAAACAGATAGTTTACCTGAACTTGCTGAACTCCCAGTTACAGACAGGTTTAGGTCATCCTCCCATCCTTCTAAAACCTTCAAACTAATGCCGTCCTTGGTTGCTGTTACTGTATGATGAAGATAATTATCAGAGGTTTTTGTCACCATCCTACATGGTACTGGTATCCATCTTACATAACCATAATAATCTGTTAGACCCGTGTAAACAATTACACCATTATTATCCTTAACTGTTACTGTTGCATTCATTAAAGGGTGTTGGAAAATTATCCCTTTGAGAGTTTATCCTCATTTTTTTTCAATAGTTTTTAATCAC
>JASEEW010000015.1 GCA_030019485.1 Thermoplasmatales archaeon
AGCCACTATTGGCAACTCCATAAGCATCCCATCCAAAACTGTAACAGTGTTCGGTTTATTCAAATGTTGGTTTCAAAACGCAAAACATCAGTGATTTACTACAAAATAATTGAATAAAGCATAAAGATGCAGTATTTATATCACCACACCACTTTATGTAATAATATTTTCACTACTTATCTTTTCATCACTCAGTTTCAACCCTTTTTTTATCCTGCTTTTGTCGCCAGCAACAAGATTTTTAAGTTTAGCATCGTTTTCAATCCTGCATCCTTCACCAATTATGGAATTCACAACGGTTACATTTTTGCCAATTTTTACTCTGTCCATAACTATTGATTCCCTGATTACACTTCCTTCATCAATCCTAACATTGTTTCCTATGCAGGTGTATTCCTCTATGTGCCCTTTTATTATGCATGACTCACCAATCATAACATGATTTCCTACTCTGCCCTTAATCACAGAGTTTTTTCCTATTTTTTTTTCTCTCATCCCGAGCAGGATTTTGTGCGCGTTAATGTAATCAGAGGGTCTTCCTGTGTCAAGCCAGTATCCTTCGAACCTGAAACCATAAAGCCCTTTATCAATAACCTTTGGGAATACTTCCCTTTCCATTGAAACAAAACCAGGGTTAATGTAATCCAGGATTTCCAGTTCTAATGCGTATGCGCCAGCATTTGCAAGATTAGAAAAAGCCTCGGTTTTTTTTGGTTTTTCCTCAAACCTGATTATCCTTTTGTTTTCATCAAGCTCTGCTATGCCAAACTCTTCAACGTTTTCAACCCCATACAGGGAAATACTGCCTATGCCTTTTTTTTCTTTGTGAAAGAGTATGAACTCTGAAAGGTTCAAGGAGGTTATGGCGTCAACATTAAGAACAAGAAAAGAATCATTAAGATGTTTTTCAACATTCTTTACTGCACCCCCTGTTCCAAGCGGCGTTTTTTCATCAACTACAATGATTTCTTTTCCAAAATCGTTTTTTTCAAAAAATTTCTTCATAACCTCTCTCATATAGTTCACAGGAACAATTAATGTTGAAACCTCCTTTGGTATTGTCTCTATAAAACGCGCTATCATCGGCTTGTTCAGTACTGGTAGCAACGGCTTTGGTCTGGTGTAGGTTAAAGGTCTCAGCCGTGTTCCAAAACCACCTGCGAGAATTACAGCCTGCATAAAAATCATTTCGGGGAGATTGTTATAACATTATTACCGCGGAGAATAACAGTGCCAAGGCGCCTGAGAGCTCCATCTTTGTTCTCTTCAACATCCTCTAACACCATGTTCATGTAATCATCAAAGCCTACAAGCTTCCCTTCAAGCAGCCTGTTGTCCTTCAACAAAAGCGTTATTTGTGTATTTAATGATTTTTCCAGCACATTTATTGGCAGCACCATATACTTGAATACGTTTATTCAATATTAAACCTTACTATGAATTAAAAAATGTTTGTAAATCTTTCACAACATTCTTTGTCTCATTTAAATCTAACTGTTTTCTGAAATGCCTTGCTCTTTTGTCCAAAATAACAGCCGCAGCTTTATCGTTTTCATCTCTGATCAGTCTTCCAATACACTGAAGGGTTTTCCGTATTGCCGGCGCCCTGACAGTATATTCCCATCCTTTGCCAAACTTTATGTCATAATAATTTTGAAGCGCTTTATGTTTTGCTGTAGGCTTTGGGTATGGCAACCCAACAAGAACTGCTATTTCCAAGGTTTTGCCTGGGAAATCAATCCCCTCACTTATCCTTCCGCCTGCAACAGAAAAAAGCACACCGCCTTTCTGTAATTTAAAACTTTCAATCATGTTCATAAGTTCCTGTTGATGCATTCCCTGTCCCTCAACATATAAATTTTTATTCAAGGAAATATTCATTTTTTTCATCAGCTCAAAACTCGGGAAAAATACGATAATGTTTCTCTGGAAACTGTTGCAGATATTCTTAATGTACGTCTCCAGTTTTTTGATGACTGCTTCATCCTTTGAGAGTTCTTCATATCTCGTGGTAACATCATCCACAAAAAAAATTTTTCTGTTTTCCTCAGGGAACGGACTTGGAAATGAAAACATTCTGGTAGCTGATGGCAGACCTACAGAATCCCTGTACTCATCAAGAGGCAGGAGTGTCCCTGACATGTGGGATGAGGAAAAACATTCATTAACAACACCAGCAGCCAGACTTGGGTCCAGGCAGTAAATTTCAAACTCTGGTTTTGAGTTCACAATTTTAACATAATGTTCATCCACATTTGTCCACATTAAAAGGAAAGCACCAACAGAATGAATATAAGACCTGGGAAGTTTTCCTTTCTTTCTTTTTATTTCCTTTACAAGCTCACCGTAGATTATCATGTTCTTGATTATTTTACACAGCTTGGTGCTTGAAATCTTAAAACTACTCATAATCTCTGATTCTATCTCATCTGGCGGGATAAGTGCATCCTCCTCACTTACGTACTCGTTTTTTGTTCTAAGCAATATTTTTTTCATCTCCGCACAGAAATCAGAAACCATGACTTTTTCCGCTGTTTCTATATCACCAAATTCGGATACCTCTCTTTCAGCAAACTTCAATGTGTTCAACGATAATGTTATGCTTTTCAGGGAGCGCGCATATTCAGGAAGATTGTGTGCCTCATCAACTATCAGCAAAACGTCCTCTATTCCAACATTCATCATCTCCAAAAGATGCTGTCTGAGGAAAGGGTCAAAAAAATAGATGTACGGTGCAACAACAAGGATAGCATCATTTATCAACAGTTTTATGATTTCGTATGGACATAAACCCCTTTTTTTACAGTAATCAGCTAGTTCTTCAACAGTTGGTAGATTGTTTTTTGTCCAAGTAAAAACCTTTGAAATATCAGAGGTGCAGTTTTTCTTAAAATACCTGCACCCCTTTTTATCATTACCCAATGTGTTCCTTTTTCTGTCAGTACAAATCTTTGAAAGTTCTTCTGGTGTGCCTCCTAAAAGTTCAGGGTTATCCTTTATGAGTGGGCATAAGTTGCGTCTGCCCTGCAGGGGACATCCGAAAATTTTATTCTTTTTTGTTATCTGCCTGAGTTCATAAATAACCTGTTTTTGCTGCGCGTTTGTCCTTGTTACATAAACAATTCGTTTTTTGTTTTCAACAGCGAATTCCAGTGCTGGCTCTAGGGCGCACACTGTTTTCCCGGAGCCGGTTCCTGCCTCCAGAATTAGATGTCCTCTGTTATGCAAAGTAGTTCTGAACAGATCCAGTATTTCTGCCTGATATTTTCTTGGCGTGTAAGGAAACACAAAACATGAATGGAAGTGGGGTATAAAATCTGTTACGATTCTACTTAAACTCCAAACTTCCAAGTTTACTAGTCGCAGCAGTTTTTGTGTCTATGAGGCTTGGAAGTTTGCCACAACATAAATTTCAACGTAAAATCCCTACCGGAATAACTTTGGTTCCTTTTGGAAAAGCCTTTAGCTTTTCCAAGGATATTAGGAATTTGCCCCTGCAAACTCAATAATATGTGGAGTTTACTCTACCATCTCATTATCCCTTCTCCAGACATCCTCAGGAATTTCATCATAGACAGAATAATCCTCGATTCTCATTCTTTGCTTCTCTGACTCACCATACTTTGCCAGGGTCATAATCCTGTCCCTTTTAAGCCTCCAGTAATGAACCCTCCACTCCCTGCCGTCATACAGGGTTGTTTCCTCTCTTTCAGTGACGAGCAGACCATATTCCTCTAGGTTGTAGAATGCATCCCTGTCCTCAGGCTCAAGGATGTTGTCCAGTATTCTTTCATTGAAACCAAAAAAATTCATCACGTGTTCAGCCATCCTCACAGTTTCATCGTACTCTAAGCCTTTTTTATCAACACAGTTTTGTATAGCCTTGGCCAAAACCTCAATTGTAATCATTCCATCATTCATGTTATCTATTCCTGCCCTATACTTTGTACCTGACAGTATATATACTTTTCGTTTAATTTTTTTGATTTTCTCAGTTTTTTCTGCTTTTTAGCGCCACTTCACAGATTTGCTAACACAAATTCCTCGTATCTTCATTCGCTCACTTCGTTCCTTTTTGCATCAATTTTCTCTGGAAAATTGATAATACTTCGGAATTTGCTAATGCAAATTCCTCGTATTTTTGCTCACTCACCCCGTTCGTTCGCAAAAATGCGGGGGCTGAGATGCTCACTCTTGGTTCAACTCGCACTATTTCTCTTTTTCCTTTTTATCTCGGTAATTTGTTTCAAGAGAAAAGCAAACTCTTGAAATGTTTTAGGCATATGTGAAAGTGTCTCCTCGACATCTGTACTTATAAGTTCTTTGGAATACTTAGAAGTATCACTCATACCATCCCCCCTTTTTTATGCTTTTTTGTGTGTCTGCGTGTACCTGGGAAAAAGTGTTCACAGTGTTCACCTTTCCATTTTTATCGTCGATAAAACTGGGTGAACACTTTTTAAAAGTATTCACCAAGTATTCACCCCTCCTCGACAAAGTATTCACCTTTCACTGCACTGCCCCCGTACTCCATGTACCTGCTTTCCAAATCCATGAGCCTTTTAAGCGTCACAAGCCTTTTAACACCCAACCTTGTGTACTTCTTCTTTATGAAACCCATATTCTTCATAATATAACCAATCCTCTGCGTACTGAACCTTCTAGCAGTGGATGAGCTCTCCAGTATTCTGAACTCCTCAGACTCATGACCATCCCTATCCACAACCTTGAGCCTGTAGGCATGAGGATCAGTCCTAACAATGTTCTCACGCACATCCGTAACAAGAACCCACACCTCATCCTCATTAATCATATTTCTCAGAACCCTATAGACAATTGCAGCATTAGAATCAACATACTCTGTTTTCTCATTCTCAATACAATCCCTAATATATCCCTTCAGCTCCTCCAGCTCCTCATCCGCTGCGTATCTTTCTGTTACCTGCAGCAACGGAAAATACAGCTCCCTATCCCTGTTTGATAAATGCAAATCCTCAAAAACCCTACCAGATTTAGCATTCTCAGAAAGTATTGTGCCATCCTGCAATCTCAAAAGATACAAATCATCCCTAATACCTGCTGCAAGGTTTTCATCAAAATCCTTATCACCTTTATCGGTTTTTGTCCTAAGCATAAGATTCTGAACAGTCCTGCTCCTCAACACAGGATGAATCTCACCAATACTACTAAATGATTTAGGGGAATAAACATTAAAACGCAAAGACCTGTGCGTATTCTTATCAGTAATACGCGCCACACCATCCCTCTGATAACCCGCATTAAGAATTTGCTGCAGCTCAGGATCGGTATCAGCACTCCAGAGATGCTCAGCCTCCTCAATAAAAAAAGAACAACCAGTCGCCTCTACGGTTCTGAAAATCTGACTGCTTGTGATCTTCTTAACATACTCACCATGAAAAGCCAAACGATACCCTATTCTCTGCGCCTGGCTTTTCCCGCTGTTATGCTCCCCATGAAAATGATTATAGGGGAAAGCATTATAGGCATTGTAGAAGTGTGTTGCCATGAGGTATGCTGTGTAATATGTGTATGTGTTTTGGTTTATGAAGTCTACATAGGTGCTGATGTATTTTTTCACCGCCTGCCAGATTTTTTTGCCATCCACTGTTTTCCTGTTGCTCAGGAAACCCATGACCATTGAGGGTGTGGGCATGGTTGGCAGCATCTCCGGCTCTGTCTTGATTTTGTACCTTTTACCATTAACAGAAATGATGCTGTCAGCAGGATAAATCCCATGCTCCTTACCATCTGAAAACAGTACAAAGGGTTTGGTTGTTTCCTCCTCCATACAGGTTTTCCCCTTTTTCACCTTTACAATTGTGGGGCAGAAAACCGGTTGCAGAACAAAATCCCCTGACATGTGGTAGCTGAAGATTTCCTCCACAGCATAATCAGGATGCAGAAGCTCATAGGTCACAGGACCCTCCTCTATCCTTTTTATCACCCTGTCCCTGCTCTTCATCCTATCCAAAGGGTCTGTGCTCCCATCACATCCATCACAAAGATGCCAGTTCTCCCTAACATATTTGCAGCCGGGCGGGCATCTGCCATTCCTTGAATAATTAATCTGATAACTGGTGTACCTCTCATCATAATCCCCTGCCTCAGAGATTTTTATGAGCCTGTGTATTTCTTTTTCTCCCTGTTTTCCAAACGGTATGAGAACCTTTGACAAAAAGATGTTTTGTTCATGGTTTAACTTGCCACTTTTTGTTTGCAGTGTATTGTAAATGTTATCTACTGCAGGGCAGGCGCTTCTGAGCCTGCTTACATCAAAAACAGTTTCTGATGAAAATATGATTGGTTTGTCTATTCTTTCTCTGTTCACATCATAGAGTTCTCTGGCTTTTTCACTTGGTCTTGGTTTTTTGTAAACCACGTTCTTTGGCTTGGCTGCCAGGGCCATGATTCGGTCTGTGTCCAAGTTTTTCAGCTCATTAAGGGTTAGTTGTATTGCATAAAAGTCTGTGTCACCGTGTTTGCTGTTTGGCAAACGCAGGAATCTGTTTTTCTGATACATCTTCATATCAATTGTCCTGTACCCTGCCTTGTAGAATCCCTCTGCAATACGTTTGTAGATTTTGTCCAAATCCCTGTCTGCCTCTGCACCAAATGTTTGATGCGGTATGGTTATGTGGTATCCTTTCTTACCGCTGAAAACAATCCTAACCGTATCAGGATCCATGTCAAACTCTTTCCTGAGATTCTTTATAACGCCAAGCGCATCATTCCTTGCTTCCTCAACATCCTTCTCATTGTCAAAATCAAAAACCATGTCACCAATAACCTCTGTGTTCCTGTCAGGCTTCCCAGGTTTAGGATACCTGAAACAGGTAGCATAAACATCAACATTCCCGTACTTTTGCCTGTATGCTTCTATTTCTTCTTCTTTGATGAATATGTTCCTTACCCACCCGTTGCCTTTTTTGTATCCAAACTCAGCAAACATAATCCCCTTCCTTTAGGTTTTGAACCGCAAATGGTAGGGTTTTCACACTCACATCTCTAAACCCTTCTGACAGAGGCGAATTAGCCCCTAAATCATACCTGTGAGCACACATTAACCTCACCCTTGTTGGTCTGTGCAATCCTGACATCCTCTGCCTGCAGCGTTGTCCTGTTCGCGTGCTCCATGAAGACCAGTACCCTTCCTGTGAGCATCATCACATTATCCTCAGCCAGCCTGGTCATTGCTTCCACAGCACTCTTGGATATCCTTTTAGCCCCTGCCTCCTTCATCAAACACTTTACAATCTTTAATGGAATTCTGTTTTTTCTCATATTTCATGTCACCCCAAGTTTTAATCCAATTTTCTGCACAAAAAAATCATTCAAAACATATTTTTTTCTGCTGTGCCAGTTAGAGTAATCCTTGCAGGTATTGCAAGCCAATGTAAGCACCTTGTCCCAGAACCTCTCACGCTCCGTGGTAATCTTCTCAGGAAGGAGATGACTGTGATAATCATAGATCACACAGCCCATGCAGTCCTTCTTTTTTTCAGCTTGCGAAACCATGTGCATCGTCCTTCTTACTTTTGCTCTTATCAAGCCTGCTTATCAGACCAGATGCCTCATCCTTGCCCAGCTCCTCTATGCTGTTTTTATTTTTTTCATCAAGGAAATCCTTGATCACCTGTATGTTCGAGTAGTGCAGGTCAGCAAGGTCCCTGATGTAACCAAGCTGCTTCTCTGTGGCAGGAACAAAAACATCCCCTTCTGTTTTCAGCTCCTCAACACTGGCAACACCAATATTCAATGCATCCCTGAGTGCCCTTGCCTTAGCCCTTGTACTCGCCATTCTGAGAATATGCGGCTGCAGGTGCGGGTCAACCGAGTCAGGGCTTGCATCACCCACATCAGCAAATATGCCGTGTTCAAACTCAGCGGTTGCCTCAACAACCGCAAGGAAGCTGTTTTCCTTATCAGGCAGCTGAACAACGCTCACATCAATCCTTCTAAGACCTTTCTTGTGCGCAAGGCTGAGCAGTCCAGGGTATGTTACAAACTCCTTCTCTACCCCGCTGTGCTTCAATAACACAACATGCTCCTTTGGTATGTTTTCGCTCATCCTATCCCCCTCCATCTTTTTATGATTTTTTCCATTTCCTTTTTATCAGGATTCACATACTCATCCATCCCATGCCTCTCCGTGTTCCAGATTTTTATCCTCATAATTTTCTCACCAAAAAAGCATAATAGAATACTGTTGTATAAACCTCCAGAAATATGCAAAAGCATATTTACGCAGGTTTAAATACTATGAGTTTTTTCCCCATTGTTTCTGAACAGCCTCATCAACCAGATTACTCATGCTTCTGCCCAGGCATGTCTTCTTCCAATTGAGGATAACAATCGTGCGATTCTTCAAATCCAGGGTGGTTCTTTTCCTTGCATCACTAACAGGTAGGGTGATGTATCCTTTGTCACTTTCCCTGTCCCTTTTGTCACTTTCAATACTGCCTTTTGTTACTTTCTCCTTTGTAACCCTTGTTACTTTCTTGTTACTTTTGATGTTACTTTTTGTTACTTTCAAAACATATTTACCTCTGACAGGATTCTTTACAAAACCTTTAATCATAAGACGTCGTAAAGGCATTTTCACCAAATTATAAGGATTGTCTATCGCTTCCGCTATCTGCTTCGGCGTAAAAGATTTTGTTTTGCTCTGCTTGAGCAATGATAGTATCTGCTGCTCCCTGCTCATTTTCCCCCTTCAAATCCTTATTTCTTCCCAAAAAACACATTATTCGGATGCAGACGCTCGTTGAGATGGCGCCTCTGCATGGTTTGCACCATCCCATCCGTTAGGCTTCCTGCTTTTTTCCTGGGAAGCATTTCATTGTCTAATCTTTTGTAGGTTTTTGTTGTTTATATATTTTGAGGAGACCCCCCATGTGAAAAAACAAAAAAATTTTTGCCTTTACAGACGATAAACCACAAAAAACAGTTTGAGACACCCCCAAAAAATATTTATAGTGGAATATTTTTTATAGACGACAGAGGTGTCGCTTACTATAAAAACCTTACGCCGTATATTTCTGCCCTGTTCTCTTCCAAACCTCAAGAACCATCTCCTCCACACCATAGGCAGGGCAGTCAGGCAAAGAAACCAGAGAAGCCTGTCCTTTCATCTCCCAGACATCCACAAAACCCTCCTTCTCCAATGCATCAAGATTCTTAAAGTAAATGTCCCTGTTCACCCTGACATTGTTCCTGCCGCATGCATCAGCATAAAAATCCCTAAGCTCATCCGTGCCAATATATGCCTCATCCTTCCTAAGACAACCTGCAATGGTAAACAAAAGTATCTGGGCATCAAAATCCAACATACCAATCTTGCTGATGCTGACCCAGGGGTAGCTGTCAGCCTTAGCCAGCCTGACATGATCCGGCATTATCTGCTCTGCACCATCTTTTTCAGCAGCAGAGGCACTCTTCCTAAGTAGCTCAACAACTACCCTCGCCTCACTATTCCTCTCACAGGCACCATCCAAAATCAACTCTTCTGCACCCTCCGTTACAGTGTCAGGATGCAGGGCAAGCTCTATCCTCTGGTCCAGTATGTCTCTGAGCTGTGTTCTATCATAATCCTTCAAATGCACCATTGTGCTTCTTCCGAACGTCCCAAGCTCCTGATCATTCATCCTGTCACGTATATCAACAATGGAAATCAGAATGAGTGATATTGTACCATACTCTAGTGTTTTTGACCTGGTGAAAAGATAAATTAATTCTGTGTCTTTTTGAAGCAGGTTCGCCTCATCCAGAACCACAATCAAATGAACCTTATCCCTGCTCATTGTGCTTCTCAAATCATTTTTTATCTCATCCATCGTCCTGCCCTTCCCAGGATAACCAGGGTCAAAACCTTTCATAACCTTTAGGAGGATGCTGTAATCAGTCCTAGAATCCATACAGGAAACATAAACACACTTAACCTTTTTTTCATTCTCCTCTGCCTGACCCTCCAAAAAATCCATAAACCTCCTAACAAGCGCTGTTTTGCCCATGCCTGATTTACCCATAACCATTGCATTCGCAGGCGAGTTATATTTAACCATGGGGTAGAACATCCTGTCCAGTGTCTGCATTTCTTTTTCCCTGTGCGGCAGGCTTGGTGGTACAAAATCAGCCTCAAGCGGTTTAGAATCAGAGATAATGCTTCCCATAATAAAACAAAAACACATACAGGATTATAAACATGACGTCGCCGAAGCCCCGCAGGGGCTGAAGGCGACCCAACGGCAATTTGCGACCCAGGGGGAGCAATTTGCACAAAATACTGTGTTTTGATTGCGAGCGATAGCGAGCAATGAAAAAAATGTCGGGCGGGCTGGGGTTCTTACGGAATTTTCAAGGAAAATTCCTAAGATGTTAGGAATTTGCAGAGCAAATTCCGTAACATCCAAAGGGTCAGCCCGCCCCTGCAATTGTGCCCTTTGCATGAATAACACAGTTCAAGGCGTAATTACCCAGCCGTTAACAAAAAAAGAGAAAAGAAAAGTGGTTAACGCCCAATCATCTCGTTAATCTCCTGCCCATTGAAATAATCGTGTAACCTCTGCCACTCTTTGTAGCTGATTTCTTCCTGCCAACGCAGGAAGTTTGCATGACTGACTGACCTGATATTTAACTCACCAAGTAACTGCTTCAAGTTTCTGTTCCTTTTGTCCCAAGGACCACCGTTACCGTTGCCGCCGTTACCACCGCTACTGCTCTTGAATTCTACCTTTGCATCTCCATGTTCATCCTTGCTATCACCATTGCCACCATTCTTATCATCCCTGCTATCACCGTTCCCATTATCATTCCCATTGTTATCACCATTACCATCGTTCTTATCGTTCCTCTCCTTCAAAATCTCATCACCAGTCCTGAACTCGTTCTCCGTTTTAACAGATGCAGGCGTAAAAGGCAGACCCTGCCTTTTCTTCTGCTCATCAAGCAAATTCTTGCATTCACTGTGCAGTTTCTCAGCAATCACCTGAACACTGTCAGACTCGCAGACCTCAACCGTAATCTGATTATAGAGTTTCATCGAATGAAACTGCTCCAAAGGCAAAGTCTCACTCCTGCCAACCATGACTTCTTTGTACTTCATTGTACCACCTCCCTAACCGTTCTCAGGCAGGTGTCGCAGAGCTTCACAGAATCCCTGTTCCATTTCACGGAAAAGCCAAAGGCTTTTCCTGAAATATTAGGAAAATGCTGAAGGCATTTTCCGTAATAGTTCCTGTAACGTATGTGGTCAATCTCATTATTCACTTCGACGAGCCAGCATCCGCACAAAGAGCAGCTGTAGCCGCCAGAGTCATCGAAAATAGTGTTCATTCCACCACCTCCGAATAACCGCAACTGCAGGACCTGTCCATATAGGTAAATCCATCATTGTGCTCCTCAAGATGCACAACCATGGTTTGCCCGCACACAGGGCACATACCAGAAAGGTATTTCGTTGTTTTCCATCCTATTAGGCCGGATGCGGCACAACTGCTTCGGTTAGCCTGCACCGAAAGGTTACATTTTTCGTTGGTGTTTTGCATTTTTCTCACCGTTAGGTGAGAAGGAGAAAAATGCAAACACACCCTACGACAGAAACACAAGTTTTGGTATCGTGAAAACGTTCGTGGCTCGCACCCTGGCTCGAACTCCGCCGTCCCCCATTTAAAACCAGCGGTGAGCCCAGAGGCGAACCGATGTGTTTTAAATTAGGGGGTGAGCATTTATTTTTTGCGAAAGGTGGGGAGAGCCAGTGGGGGGCGAGCAGGAGGGGGAATGAACGAATGTTTAAATGTCTGCAACCCATACTCTGTTTTTGAGATGAAAAAGTTTTATGTCGTGTGGTAAAAAAATGTGTGGTAAAAAGAAAACAAAAACTAAGAAGAAGACTGTGAAAAAGAAGAAGAAATAGTGAAGAAAAGAGGAAGAAAATGAGTAAGGGTTGTAAAGAACTGAAAAAAATTGTTGACGAACATCTACGCTCTGCTGCTCTAGCGTACGAAGCGGGCAATAGACAACTATATCAAAGACATTTAAACGAAGCTGAAAGAATTTACAATAGAATTGCTAAGATGTGCCCGACAATAGCTACAACTTTGGAGACAGACCTTAAAATCCTTAAATACAAAAAGGAAATAATTGAAAAATAGCACTATATGAGTGTGTAAGCAAGTATCATTTGGGTGGTGTAACTTCTTCTTTAATCTTCGTAGCTACTGTGTCCGCCTTCAGATTTCTTTTTCATAGACTTTAATGTCTCCCGCACAGTCTCCCAACTTTTTTGTTTACTTTCTGCTTCTCTCACGAAATAGTTTCCTTCTTTTGCTTTTTTTCGGTCCGACATAGAGATTACCTCCTTATCTCATTATTGTTTTGTTTTACTCAAGCATTTTTACTATATGCGCATCTTATATAGGGGCTTACAAGATATTTTCCTATCTTTCTTTTTGCATATTTGAGGATAGATAGAAATGGTGCACACTCTTTTTTCATCCATCTTTTTACAGTCTACTTCTGCATAGAAGTTTCTATTACACGCATCAGCTCTATGTCCAGGTCTGATAAAGCACTCCGTTTGTCCGTTTAATAATGTGGCTGCATACTCCTTTGCTAGCTTATGCTCTTTGGAGAAATCAGAGTGATTCTACCTTATTTTTCCCACTGCCTCTTCCATTTTTTCAACAAAATTATGAATATAAAAATGACGAGCAATATAATTACAAGGACAAGGAGCATCTCTAAGGTGGAGGGGGTTTCTACTTTTCCCTTTTTCTCATAGGTCACCATGATTGAGTCCTCCAGTCCTATGTTGTCACCATTATCAATCCCTCTCACATACAATGTGTTTTTTCCTTCTGATAGGACAAATGTGTAGGAAGTGTTACTTCCCACATTTATCCATTGATTCCCACTGATTTTTACTTCATAGTATTGTATGTCTGTTGCATTTGTACTCCAACTCATCAGGAATGAGGATGTATTTACTGTTTGGTTCTCTTCATTTATGATAACAATTGGAGGGTTATCTATCCTTACACTCAAAGATATTATGTCTGAGTAATGAATCCCATCATATGCCTTAGCATAGATTACATAATTCCCATCAGTAACAGTTGTGGTATCAAAAGTGTATGTCCAATTCAATGTACCAGTTGCTTCCTGCCAAACACCATCAGAATCAACCTTTACCTCAACCTTTACCACATCACTGTCAACATCTGAGGAGTTACCAGTTATGTTTACTATTCCCTTTAAAACTGCGTCTTTTTGAGGGTACAAAATAATGCAGCTTGGCGGACGCAGATTCAGTTGATTCTCCAACCAAGGATTATAGACAACACCATCACTTATTTTATCACCACTCCCTGGTCCTTTGCCACCAGGACCACTGCTTGAGCCCCAGTAATTATCAGTTGCATTCACCATCATAGAAGGATTTCCATTATAAATACCATATGCGACATTGTCATATATGTTGTTCTCATGCACCTCAATGGGGGATGAATCTGCATAGATACCAACATTTCCGTTTGATGAGATCACATTACGCGAAATAGTTGGTTGTGAGAGATAGCAGTATATCCCAAAATTATTAGTATCAGAGATGGTATTATTGTAGATAAGCGGTGAAGATGTGTCGCATTGTATACCCATGTTCTTGTTCCTAGATATCGTGTTACCAGTTACAGTTGCTTCTGAGTCATGAAGATATATGCCCACGTTACTGCTTGATGTTATCTGGTTGTTTGTAATAGTTGGTGAGGAGGAATCGCAGTATATGCCCTGCGTGGCATACTCAACCCTGGTGTATTTTATGGTGCAGTTCACATCAACACTACTGTCTTCAAATCTGATAAAACCCCAATGCTCACCCTCATCTTTACGGGTGAAGGTTATCATGTTCTCAGGTGTACCCTCAGCCTTCAATATTCCATACACAAAGATGTGCACATCCTTATCCAAAAAGATGGTTACTCCTGATTCAACTATCAATGTTTCATTTTCATAAATTATATAATCGCTATCAAGTGTTTGATCAGTTGACCAGATGGTTGTTGTTCCTTTAGATGAATATCTTGTTTCCTCTGCCTGCCCATCCCAAAAACCGGGTGCTGGTAGAGAAATAGTAAATATAAGAAATATAACAATTAGTGTTGTTTTTCTCTTCATATTTTTCCACATACAAATGATAATGTTCAAGCAACATTATAAACGTTTACTATGACCTTTGTCCTTTTTGCTTAGATATGGGGGCTTCATAAAATACAACTCTAAATCCTACTTTATAGTTCCCTCCTTACCACAAAACGGACATTTAACTTTGAACGGTTTTTCTTTTTCTCTTACATTGAATGTGTTTTTACATCCAGGGCATCTAAGTGTTATTGTAGATATTTTTTCAGCAGGCTTCACCAGTCCGGTCTTCTCAGTTTTTGTTTTTCTAACTTTGGTGGATGATTTTTTCATCCTAAGCAACGCTCCGGTTATGAGTAGTAAGACTGCTATAACGCCAACGATCATTATTGCATAATTAAAATTAATTCCCAGCTTGTTTTCCCCACCTGATTGCTGCCCACCATTAGTAGTACCACCGTTTGTGGTTCCACCATTTATTATGCTTTCCTGTTCAACCGTTAATCTCATCTGTTTCCAGCCAGTATGATCATCTGAAGTAATTGTTACCCTAATTGTGTAGTTACCAGGTGTGTCAGGTGCAATTATTGTTTTACTATAATCACCATTAGAATCTGTCTTAGTAATCCACTCGTCATTTGTTTCAATAATCTTAATAATGACATTAGCGTTTTGAACAGATGTGTTGTTCCATTTTGCAGTGCCTGAGACTGTCACGGAATTTCCTGGTTGACACATTGAGATGTTAAGAGTCTGAATTACAACAATAGGTGGCTCTGTAACTGGGTTTAAGGTGCGTTTGTAGTATATCTCACCTATAACTGTGTCTACGCTATCACGACCGTCATGCCAAACAATGTGAAGATTACTTTGTGAGTCTACAATAATTTTTGAGTGGATGGCCATCATAGAATCATTTGTAAGTTGATAAGATTCAAACCAACTATTCCCTCCATCGTTACTTCTCATATAACGAATATGCATAGCGTTTGAGTTTGGAGGAATGTCTGTGAATACTATGTGTAAGTTATTATTCAGATCTGCAGTAGCGCTAGGAAATTCGCAGCTGTCCACCATAGTTATCTTCGTATCATCACACCATGTATTACCATAATCAGTACTTTTTTTATGATAAATTGCATAGTCTCCATCTCTGCAATCTGCCCAAAAAACATGGATAGTATCACTATAATCTATAAGAATTTGAGGCTGTTCTGAATACCCAAGAGCGTTTGTTAACCTTACATCTTCTCCCCAAATCTCACCATTATTTGCACCCTTTTTGTAATAAATCTCAAGATTATCATCTCTTTCATCTTGCCATATTACATAGATGTTACCACCAGAATCTACTGCAACAGCAGGCAATTTAGATTTGCCAGAAGCATTTGTCAACCTGATATCATCACTCCAAGTGTCCCCATTATCCATGCTTTTTTTGTAATATATCTCGAAATTTCCATCTCTTTCATCGGCCCAGACAACATGGAGGATATTTGCGTATACGGCAATGTCTGGTGTGAAAGAATTTCCAGAAGCTTGCGTCAGCCTTTTATCGTCCGCCCAGATTACCCCCCCATCTGTACTATTTTTATAGTAAATTTCTGCTTCCACCTCATCTGTAGTACGAGCCCGCCATACAATATGTAGCTTGTTATTTTCGTCTATTGCGAGAGAAGGGCTTTGACCACTGTTAGATACAGCGTTAATTCTTTTACCTTCGCCCCATTGACTTTTCTCATCAGAACTTTTTAGATAGTACAGTCCCCAGTACTCATCCCTATCATCATACCATACAACATGAATATTATTTTCTGAGTCTACAGCAATATCTGGCATTAAAGAGTCTTTCCCATCCACTTCGGTTAACCTCATGTCCTCATCCCATCCTCCCGGATTTTCGTACCCTTCACCCCTCACATCTATCGATCCGAAATTGACTAGAATCAGGCAAAAAATTATTAGAGAGATGATGAACACTTTAGTCTTCATATTCTCCACCCTATTGACTCATCATCCACTGCAACGCATACCTGATATCCTCAGACTGCGAATACCAACTCTGATACTGCTCCTCAGAAAGTTCCTTTCCATGCTGTGCATCCAGCTCATTCTGGAAAGCATTCATTATATTGTCCGCTGCATTAAAGTTTTCTTGCGTAACTTTCATTCTTGCGTTTTCTAGTTTGAATACAAGACTGTTCTTCAGGCCGTTTGAAATGTTTGATCTCTGTATCTCCTCTATCAAGTTATTAATCTGGGTGATAATTGCACTGATTCTGGCACTCTTCGTAGCACTAAGCACCGCAGTATCGTTGCTTGGCAGATAGCATTCATCGCCTGTGAATTCCGCTACCCATGTAAAGTTGCCGAACAGGTACAAGAATGGTACAGAGCAAGTAGCGATACCACTTTCATTTGTAACTCCAGAGCCTACATATGTGCCATTAATA
>JASEEW010000186.1 GCA_030019485.1 Thermoplasmatales archaeon
CTTTTACAAATTTTCCCCTTCGAGAATACCAAAACGTTTCAATGTTAGGATGATTATATCAAAACACTAATCCTAGGATGTATTAAGAAGTATTATGTTTTAGAGATAAGAGAAAAAGCCAGATGCCTTGTACTCGAGGAGAGATATCATATTAACTGGGAGCACATAAGAAAAAGAGGACATATAGTATCTGAGTTTGAAATAAAAATGGTACTGCTTCATGGCAGGCATGAGTTTGACAAAGAGGCAGAGGATGGATATCTCGCATTTGGTAATATAAACAACAAAAATATAAGGGTGGTGTATGAGTTCATACTCACACAAACAGGTGAGCATGTGCTTGTTGTAACCGCATTTTTTACGGAATTTGCGAAGCAAATTCCTAAAATGCTAGGAAAACCCGTAGGGTTTTCCGTCGCATGTGGACTAAAAGAGGTGATGTAAATGAAGGATGAGGAGAAATACCCAAAGATAGACTCAACGGCAACAATTCATTTGAAAAAGGATGCAAAAAAGATAAAAGTGGTGTCGGGGAGATGTCCGCGCTGCCATCAAAAAGATACATTTGTTGATGATGATAGCATCAGGGTTGACACAATGCTGGCAGGGGAAAGGGTGGTTATATCACATCTGAAAGGCGTCAGATGCAGAAACTGCAATGAAACAGCACTTGACCCTGAATCAACCCGTCTTGTTGAGGAAATCATCATAAAATCAAATAAACCGCTTATAAGGTTCAAAAGAAAAATCACCCACATAGCACGTCGCCCAGCAATATACCTGCCTAAAGATATGCTTGATTCTATGGGGATGAAGAAGCTCAAAGATGTTATAATCTATCCAAGAACAAGAAGGAGCATAGTTGTTGAGTTTACATAAGAGGATCAGCAAGTTTATGTTTTTGGTAGCCTTAACCTATACGATTTCTACTTCCTTCAAAGCCCTTGTTACCTTACCCTTGTATTTAAGCAGGTATCCTTCATCAAATGTGAAGATTTCACCTTTTGAAAAGGATTTACATTTTTCATCAGCATATTTTTCAAGCAATCCACCAAGAGCGTTGTTTAAAAAATCCTGTTTTGTAATCTTCTCAGGTTTTTTGCCAAGTTTTTTCACAAGTTCTTTTACTGCGTTCACCCTATTTTCCTTTTTATTCCAGTATCCTCTTGGATAATGAGGTTGTTTTTCTGGCATGTTTTCAACATTGTAGCCTGCCTCCTTTAATACTTCTTTGTATGATTTAAATTTTTTCAGCAAACCATGCATGCCATATTTCACAAAGTCTGTTGAGGTGACCTCTAATGGTTTCTTCCCAGTTTTTTCAACAACCCATTTTACAGCCTTTATCCTATTTCCTTTTTTATCCCAGCATCTTGGTGATTTTTTCATTTCCCATTCATTATTGACAAAGCCAGCTTCTTTTAAAGCAGAGAATGGTGAGCCGTTATATTTTGAGAACAGCATGCCACCTAAGTTATGCCTCATAAAATCTTTTGTTGTAATCCCCATGGGATCCTTACCTGTTTTTTCAACCATTTTTCTTACAGCCTTTATCCTCCGTTCTTTTTTATCCCAGTAATGATGAGGTTTTGTATGTAATTGTGTTCTTCCAATAGTGTACCCAGCGTCCTTTAAGGCTCTCCAAGGTGAGCTACCGTATCTTGAGGTAAGCAGACCAAATAACCCAAAATCCTTAAAATCCTTGTATGTTATGTTTCTCATTGGTTTGTTGAGTTTTTCCACCATATCTCTGACAGGCTTTACCCTGTTTTCCTTTTTATTCCAATAACCTGTTGGTAGATATTTTCTTTTTAAAGGATGTACTCCATAACCTGTATCTTCTAATGCTGCACTTGGAGACTGGTTGTATTTCGCTAATAACCCGCTTAAGCCATTGCGTATAAAATCATTCCATGTAATATCTGATGGTGGTTTGCCTATTTTTTCAACCATTTCCTTTACAGCCTTTATCCTATTTTCCTTTTTATTCCAGTAACCAGAAGGTTTTGTCTTTTTTTTATGGTATTCAATATTATAGCCTGCTTCCCTAAGTGCCTTCCTATGAGAACCTACCTTTCTCGCAAGGTTTGATAAACCGTTGTTAACAAAATCATTCAGGGTAATCTCATGAGCCGGTTTCCTTAGTTTTCTCACCAGCCATAACACTGTATTTATTCTGTTTCCTTTGTCATCCCAGAAATGGCTTGGTATAGTTTTCATCTCCCAAGGATTAACATTGTAACCTACTTCTTTCAGCATCTGAAATAAACTTTTATATTTGGAAAGCACTGTAATATAGCCCTGCTCTATAAAATCCTTTCTTGTAATATGAGTAACAGGTTTTCCTGATTTACTCACAACCTCTCTTACAGCCTTTATCCTATTCTTTGGGTTGTTCCAGTACCTGTTTGGTTTCTTCATACTCCTCAACCCATGTCTTTATGCGTTTCTTTTATTTTAATTTATGCCCAACAACAGCATTCTGCCCAGCAGAAATCCCCCCGTCACCGTTTGG